>DAOVVQ010000151.1 GCA_030637065.1 Planctomycetota bacterium | reverse complement strand
TATATCCTGTTTAAGAACAATATTGCCTTCTTCAAAACGTGATATATCAAGCAGATTAACCACCATACGTAAAAGCTGTTGACTGCTGCGTTCAATCCGTTTGGTATATTTTTTCAGGGTTTCTGTCGGGGACTGATCTATATTCATCGACATCATCTGAAGATTACCCTGAATCACGAACAGCGGATTTTTCATATCATGAACAATCAGGTTAATCAACTCCTCCTTGAATTTATCCATGCGCATCAGGGTTGAGTTTTTCTCTTCCAGTTCTGCATTGGTATCTTCCAGCTGATCATGGTATTCTTTCAGACGCAATAATGATTTTACCCTGGCTAATAATTCGACATTTTCAAACGGTTTGGATATAAAATCATCCGCTCCGACTTCAAGTGCTTTGATCTTATCTTTTAACTCTTTCAATGCGGTAATCATTAGAATAGGAATTGACTTGGTGCATTTATCCGACTTACGACTGGGCGCATGGGCTCGAGGATTCTTTCGAGGGGATCACGCATTCGATCTGCACGCTGGAGTTCGAGGATCACCGCCCGCTGTACGACTGGTACCTTGATTCGCTTGGGGTTTTTCATCCTCAGCAGATCGAGTTCGCGCGGCTGAACCTGACCTATACGGTGATGAGCAAGCGGAAGCTGCTGATGCTTGTCGAGAAGGGCCTGGTTGGCGGCTGGGACGATCCGCGGATGCCGACGATCTGCGGGATGCGGCGGCGGGGCTATTCGCCGGAATCGATCCGCAACTTCTGCAAGGTTATTGGCGTTAATAAGTTTAACAGCACGATCGATATCGCGCTTTTGGAGCATTGCCTCCGCCAGGACCTCAATCGGCATTCGCCGCGTGTGATGGCTGTGCTTCGACCGCTGAAGGTTGTTATCGATAACTATCCGGAAGGGCAGGTCGAGCAGCTCGATGCGGTTAATAATCCCGATGACCCGAGTGCGGGCATTCGGAAGGTGCCGTTTTCGCGGGAGTTGTATATCGAGCGGGGTGATTTTATGGAGGATCCGCCGCGGAAGTTTTATCGGCTCGCGCCCGGCAGGGAGGTTCGGCTGAGGGATGAGTATTTTGTTACGTGCACCGATGTTGTCAAGGACGATGAGGGCAATATTATCGAATTGCACTGCACGTACGACCCAGCCACGCGGGGCGGCGATGCTCCTGATGGGCGGAAGGTCAAGGCGACGATGCACTGGGTCTCGGCGGCTGAGGCGCTTACGGCTGAGGTTCGGCTGTATGACCATCTGTTCACGAAGGAGAACCCGGAAGACACAGCCGAGGGCGAGGATTTCACCGCGAACCTGAACGAAAATTCGCTTGAGACGGTCGCCGACTGCCGAGTCGAGCCGTCGGTAGCACAGGCCAAAGCAGGCGACAGATACCAGTTCGAAAGAATCGGATACTTCTGCATAGACCCGGACAGCGGAAAACAGGGCCTGGTATTTAACCGGACAGCATCACTAAGAGACACCTGGGCCAAAATGCAAAAGGCGCAGCAAAAGGGCAAGAAATAGCGGATGCAAGTTTGATAGGAGTGGTGCGAAATATCGCACCCTACGTGGCTGTTATGTGTGAAGTGACTAAGGGAGTTCTTTCTGGTGACGACTGACAGGCCAAAGAGGAAGAAGCATAAAATAATTGCAATCTGCTTGTGCGTTTTTTTTATAAGTTACGTTAGCTCTTATTGCATTCTCTCTGCGTTGGGTACCTACTGTGCTGCTAAGTCCGGTAACTATCGACTAAATACGGGTATGGCTTTTTTTGATATCTACATATGGACACCGCGGATTGGATATGCTCAGTTGTATCGAAAATCTAATGGCAAAACTACCATTCATATGGATTGGGTTGGCTTATTCTATTGCCCATTGATACTTCTTGATCATAAATACGTGCATAAGATTAGGCCAATAAGGATTGCGCCTACAAAGGCTGAAAGTGGCACAAGAAAATGGGATTAAAGGTTCCAGGAACCTTAAGTTGTCCCGAGCTGAAGAGCAAGCATGATACCGGGCAGTTACAGGAAATATCATTTATATGAGTCTTTCATCATGAACCCAGAACACATAGAGTGGTTCCCCTTTATCACCAAAACGATAGCAGCCGGTGTTGGCGCATATATAGTTATCCGGTTATTCGGTGCTTTTCTGACGCGATGGGGCCAATCGCTTGGTGTACGGAGAGAAGCCCTTGAGGATGAGTACAAATCGTATGATGACCAGGCTTTGCTCGGAATTCTGCATGATGTGGACAAGAAAGACACACTGAAGATAATGGCGGCCTTAACAGAAGCTGAGCATCGAATGGCCAATAGTGAGATAATACAACAGGCAGTCGAGGAGATTGCCAGTTCGGGACCAGGAATAGTAAGAGCGCGAGCAAAAAACATCGTTGATAGGTATTTACAGCAAGATTGAACAGATGCTGCCCTATGAATAAGAAGGAAATGGTGAAACTGGAAAGACCCAGAGCAGGTCACAAAGAGTAAGGAGCAATAGCACGGTTACTGAGCGGTATCATTTTATTGGGGCTGGCGGGGTTGGTATGAGTGGGCTTGCTAAGCTGCTTATGCAGAATGGCGCTGTGGTTACCGGTTCGGATCAGGAGGACAGTTTTGTTGTCAGGGAGCTTCGGCGGCTTGGGGCTGATGTTCGGGTTGGTCATTCGGCGGATAATATCGAGTTGCCGCTTGATGCGGTGGTTGTTTCAGCTGCTATTAAGGAGGACAATCCGGAATTTGCCGCTGCCCGACAGAAGGGGTGCCGTGTTTATAAGTATGCCGAGATGTTAGGTGAGATCATGGGGCGGTATCGGGGTGTTGCGGTTTGCGGTACTCACGGCAAGAGTACGACGAGCGGGTGGTTGGGCTACGTTCTAAGGGAGTGCGGGGGTGAGCCGAGCTTTATTGTCGGGGCCGATGTTCCTCAGTTGGGCGGGTCGAGCGGGGTCGGCACAGCCAGCGGCTATTTCGTGGCGGAGGCGTGCGAGTATGACCGCAGCTTTTTGAATCTGCACCCGGAGATATGCGTTATACTCAATATCGAGCAGGACCATCTGGATTATTACCGGGACGAGGCGGAGATCGTCGATGCGTTCACCGAGTTTGCGCTGGGGGCGGGCGAAACCGGGACGATTATCGCCAATGGCGAGGATGCAAATGTCAAAACGGTGATCGAGCGGCTTGGCGAGGAGAAAAACTGCGTAACATTCGGCTTTGATGAGGGTTGTAATTTTTATGCCGCCAACATCAAGCTGGTCGATGGGCTTTATGAGTTTGACGTTTATCATGATGGATTCATGCTCGGCAGGGTCGGCATTTCGCTGCCGGGCGAGCATAATATTCTAAATGCGCTGGCGGTGATCGCGGCGGCGGTTACGGCTGAGGCCGATGTAAAGGACGTTTTGGGGCATATTGGCGGGTTTACGGGTATCGACAGGCGGCTAATGCTCAAGGGTCAGGTCGGCGGGGTGACGATTCTGGACGATTATGCCCATCATCCAACTGAAATACGGGCGTCTCTCAAGGCGATTCGTCAGCGGTACAGCCCGAACCGGCTCTGGTGCGTTTTTCAGCCCCATCAGTACAGCCGGACAAGGTTTTTGCTTGATGATTTCGCGGAAAGTTTTAAGCTGGCCGATATAACGATAGTGCCGGAGATATATTTCGTCCGCGACGCCGCTGAGAGCAAGGACGAGATCAACGCCGGCGTGCTGGTCGAGCGGATCGTCAGCGAGGGCTGTCAGGCTCGGTTTATTGATGATTTCAGCGGGATCGTCGAGCACTTAAAGGCTAATGTCCGGCCCGGCGACGTTGTAGTGACTATGGGCGCAGGTGATATTTGGAAGGTTGCAGATGAATATATTCAGTGGCTTAGATGAGATCGTCAAGACCAACTGTCCGCTAAGCGATTATACGTGGTACGGGATCGGGGGCAATGCCGAGTATCTGGTTACGCCGGAGACGGTCGAACAGCTACAGGATGTGGTCCAGCGGTGCAACGAGAGCACTGTGCCGATCCATGTGTTAGGTTTCGGGTCGAATCTGTTAGTTAGCGACGAGGGCGTTAAAGGGGCGGTGATCAAGCTGGAAGGGCCCGAACTGGCCAAATCGCAGTTCGAGGGCGATTATCTTGTGGCTGGGGCGGGGGTCAGCCTTAGTAAGCAGGTGCTCGAGTGTGTTCGCAAGGGTCTTAGCGGGATCGAGGCCCTTACGGGGATACCCGGCTCGATCGGCGGCGCGATCAAGATGAACGCTGGCGGGACGTTCGGCGATATCGGCTCGTGCGTGGAGAGCGTTACGCTGATGGACCGGCAGGGCAACGTCTTCGAGAAGAGCAAGCCCGAGCTTGTGTTCGGCTATCGTCGTGTGAATATCACGGCAAAGCTGATATTGAGCGCTCGTTTTCGGCTTGCCGAGGCCGAGCCCGAGCAGATGCTCCGGACGACGAAAGAGATATGGATCTACAAAAAGAACTCCCAGCCGCTTAATACGAAGAATGCCGGGTGCATATTCAAGAACCCGCGCAATACGTCGGCAGGCGCCTTGGTGGATCGGGCGGGTCTTAAAGGCCTCCAGATCGGCGGAGCCCAGGTCAGCGAAAAACACGCCAACTTTATCGTCGCCCATGAGGGCTGTAAGAGTTCGGATATAAAAAGGCTCATCGAGGCGGTCAGGGACAGGGTCCGGGAAGAGTTCGATGTCGATCTGGAACAGGAAATCGAGATCTGGTAGGCCAGCCGGATCGCCACGCGAAAATTTCAACATCCGCCCCTGATGATGACGATGAGTGTATAGACAGGTCTCCTGAAAAACAGGGTATATCCCACGCCGGGGTTGTTTTTGTTCTAAAACAACGACCATAGCAAGGGTTTCGTCGTTTTTCAGAGGCCTCAGACGTCAGTCGGGAATCATAAATTGAAGGCAGAGACCGGAAAAATCAGGGTTGCGGTTTTGATGGGCGGTATCGGCGCCGAGCGCGAGGTCAGCCTGCAAAGCGGCGAAAATATCGCATTGGCCGTGCGCCAGGCGGGTCTGGATGTTGTCGCGGTCGATATAACGCCCGATAATCTGGGCATACTGGACGATAGCAGTATCGATGTGTTTTTTTTGGGGCTGCACGGCGAATTCGGCGAGGACGGGCAGATACAGGAGATATTGGAGGCAAGGAAGCTGGTCTTTACCGGGTCGGATTCGAGGGCCTGCCGGCTTGCGTTCGACAAAGTCGCCAGCAAAGAGGCATTTCGCAGGGCAGCGGTTACCGTGCCGCGCGATGTGACCGTCGATGCGGCGTCCAGGGCCGATACGCTAACCGAACAGATCGCGGCGCTGGGAGAAAAGTATGTCATCAAGCCGATCCGTCAGGGCAGCAGCGTGGGGATCACGATAACGGACGATGAGTCCGGGGCGGCTGAGGCGGCGATAAAGTGTTTCGAGCGGTTTGGCGATTGTATGGTCGAGGAGTTTATCGAGGGCAGGGAGATCACTGTTGGGATAGTGGGCGGCGAGACACTGCCGATCATTGAGATAAGGAGCAAGCAGGAATTCTACGATTATCATGCGAAGTATATCGACGATGCGACGGAGTTTCTGTTCGATACGGTTGGCGATGAAGAGACGGTAACACGGATCGATCAGGCTGCGACGGCGTGTTTTGATGCGCTGGGGTGCAGGCATTACGGCAGGGTCGATATGATCCTGGCAGATGACGGTACGGTGTATGTTTTGGAGATAAATACGCTGCCCGGTATGACGAGTCATTCGCTGCTCCCCAAGGCGGCTGGTAAGGCGGGGATGCCAAATAGCGAATTGTGCGTAAAAATTATCGCTGCGGCGGTTGACACTTTCGAGAGGTAAGAGCAGAGACATTGGCAAGGCGTAAGACGAAAAAAAAGAAGCGGTCGGGATCCTGGTTTTGGTTCGGGCGTAAGGCGAGCGGCAGGCGAAAGACGACGGTTAAGGGCGCAAGAAAGGGCGGCGGCTTTACGTTAGGGTCTGGCTTTCGCGTTACGCTGACGATACTTGGTCTCCTTCTCGTTCTTGGCGGTATCGCCGTCGGGTTCGTGTACATGGAGCGTTATGTCGAGCGAATCGGCTCCGGGCAGGGTCAGTTGGGTATGCTGGAGCTTCTGGACCCGCCGGAGTGGATAAGCAACGAGCTTCTGGATGAGATCGCGATGGCAGCGGGCGGTAAGGAATTTGTATTAGATAAGTCGACGGCGAACACGGTGGCGACGAATCTGCAATCGCTCGCCTGGCTTTACGGCGTGAAGGTCCAAACGGCCGGCGAAACGGTTCGGATCATGGCCGGTTACCGCAGGCCGGTAGTAATGCTCAAGATCGGCGGGGATATGTATTACGTCGACGAGAACTCGGTGGTACTCGATCACGTTTTGCTGCCTAAGCTGCCGATAGTCGAGGTCAGGGGTTTTCGACCGGAGAATATCGCGTCCGTGGGGAATATCTGTCTGGACGAAGCGGTGGTCTCGGTGGTCGACATGCTAAATGCCTTCGGGAAGATGGACCGGCTTTCGGCGCCCAATAGCGGTTTGCTGTTCGAGATCGGTGTCGCCGACGTGAGTAATTTCAGCGGCAGAAAAAGTTTCCTTGCCCCTCATATCGTTCTGCGGGCCAAGGACGGCACCGAGATCCGCTGGGGCGCGGCATACGGCGAGTCGACGCGTTATTCCGAGGCGGTGGAAAGCGAAAAGATCGCCAGCCTCTATGGCTTTTATGCCGAGCATGGCACGCTGTCAGGGGTGGTTAAGTATATAGATTTGCGTGTTCCGCGGAAAAAGTTCCCTCGTCCCTCTCAGTGAGGGCGGGCTGAACTTCTTGGGGTCGGTTTATCGCGTTCGTTACCGGATGGCGGCTGTGGCTGGTCTTGACGGAGCTGTTTTCTGTACTCTATTTCGCTGAATCCACAGCCGGGGCATTTATCCGGGAATTCGTCGCTGGTTTTGTAGGCTGGGATGAAGGTCTTTTCGCATTTTACGCACCTTGTGGCTGTCTGGGCGGTTTGCTGGCTGCATTTCGGGCAGGTAAATGTCAGGTTTGTCGGCGGCTGGCCTCCTGACAGGTTAGAGTGTTGGCTTGTCATTTCGCTTCGAAACTGCTCTGTTTCCATCCCGAACGCAGCATTGCAGGCGTCATTGAGGCAGAGCATGGGGACGCCGGAGATTAAGACAGAAGGTGTTCCAGATTCGCCCGCGGGGCCCACCAACCCAGATTGGTCCTTGTCCTTGAAGACCGCAATACAAATTACGATGATTATATGCACAGCGGTTATTACGATAAGCGTTTTTATGATCTTATTCATAGTCGGTTATCCGTAAAAATGATTGTCGGTTACCCATAATTCGGTTACCCATAATAATGATCGTTTTCGGGTTCGCGGCTATCATACAGGTTTTTTTCATCTGTTCCAAGGGAAATATCGCCGGACCCTTCATATTGCCGGCATTGTTAGCCATCTTTTGCAATGCTCGCCAGGCCTGCGGGCAGGTCGAGGTAGCGATATGGGATGTCAAATTCGGTGCATATCGCCTTGAATCGGTCGATTGCCGATTGGCTCAGGGCTGCCTGTCGGTCATGGTCTCCGCGGCAGTTGAAGATTCGGCAGGCCGAGAATCGCTCGCCGTAGACGGTGCATTTGCCGTCAATATTATACGGGCACCTGCCAGCGGGCATGACTTTCGCCCGCTCCGGCCCCAGCCGGGATGCGAAATGTATCAGCTCCGGGGTGGTGACGAATAGTCGATGGTCGTAGGCGTCAAAATCGCAGCATTCGCCGCAGGCCCGGCAGGCGGTGTGCTGGGCGCCCTGATCTGCGCCAATACTGTCATAAACAGCCTGGACCGCGTCGATTATTGCCCTGTTTGTGCGTCGGTCCACCATTTTTTTTGCGTTCTTTTCTCTTCGATCTGCTGAAAACTGTGAAATTGCCCGCGGTTTATGCCCGGACAGGTCATCGCCGCGATGTTCCAGTCGGCGGAGGTGGCCAGGTTCATCGACCAGAATGGCCAGGTCCGGCACTGATTGGGGCGGACGGGATAGACGGCACACTGCCGCTGGCCGCTGACATCGACCAGGAATATGCAATTGTTGCTGGGCTTATCCTCGATGATCGTAGTCCGCTTGCCGATGAGCCTAAGATATTTACTGCGACAGGCGTCGACGCTCAGATTCAGATGCGAGGCAAGCATCCTGATCTCCAGTTTGGTGATCCAGATATACCCCTCATCCGGCCCGGCGCAGCAACCCCCACAACCAGAGCACTCAAAGTGCAGGCCGCCGATATACCATTTTGTTTCGTTATCCGGCATAGGTTCACATTTTACTGTTTGTTCCACAAAAAGACAACAGGCCGTCCTGTATTGTCATTCCAAACTTGATTTGGAATCCACGATCTTTTCGTTACTTTCCTGGATTCCTGCTTTCGCAGGAATGACAACGTGGGGCACTTTTCTTTTTTGTAACGTTCCTGGATTCCTGCTTTCGCAGGAATGACAATTTGGCTTCCAATGAGTCTAAGTGAGGGCGGACATTTCAGTTATTCTTTGATTTCCTGTGCCTCGGCCTGTTTTTGCAGGAATAGTACGCGGGCATCGGTGTTTTCCGGCAGGTCGGCCCAATCGGGATTACACTTTTCTATCATTTCTATTTTCCATCGTCTTTTCCATGCCTTTATCCGCTTTTCCCTTTGAATAGCAGCATTGATGTCGCCGAATCTTTCAAAATAAACAAGACGGTGAACCTGATATCTCTTAGTGAAACCCTCATTGGCGTCTGTCTTGTGTTGAAATACGCGCCTTTTCAGATTGTTTGTTAAGCACGTATATAACGTACCGTTCTTCTTGCTTGCCACGATATAGACATAATATTGCTTCACTGCTACCACTTTAGTACGGCGCCGGTGTCTGCGCTGGTTGCCATTGTGGCGTATTTGGCGAGGTACCCTTTTGTTATGCTTGGGGTTCTTGGTTTGAACTGTTTTTTTCGTTCGGCCAATTCGGCATCGGTGAGTTTTACGTTCATACTGTTGTTTGGGATGTCGATGGCGATGATGTCGCCGGGCTCTAATAGTCCTATCGGCCCTCCGACGGCGGCCTCGGGGCTTATGTGGCCGATGCATGCGCCGTGGGTTCCGCCGCTGAACCTGCCGTCGGTTATCAGGGCGACCGATTCGCCTAATCCTGCGCCCATGATGTAGCTTGTCGGGCTTAGCATCTCCTGCATTCCCGGTCCGCCCTTTGGCCCTTCGTAGCGGATGACGACAACGTCGCCTTCCTTGACCTTTCCAGCGAGAATACCTTCGCAGGCGTCTTCCTGGCTCTCGAAGATGACGGCTGGGCCGGTGTGGGTGAGCATTGACTTTGCGACGCCGGCGCTTTTGACCACACTGCCGTT
>DAOVVQ010000076.1 GCA_030637065.1 Planctomycetota bacterium | reverse complement strand
GGAATACAACCCCAAAAAAATTAAAGAGAAGCACTAAACTCTAATATCTAAATCCTAAACAAGTCCAAAATTCTAAAACCGAAAGGCTAAAAAACTTAAAAGAAACCGCGTGGGCCAGGGCCCACCCTACCGGCTGGGTCGTTGATTGCAGGGCTAAAGCCCCCGTTCGGCTTCGCTCAGAGCTTGCCCTGAGCTTGTCGAACGGGGCAGGCTTTTTTGGGGGGAGTTATTGTGGCTGGTCTCCGCTCTAAAGAGCGGAGTTAGTCAGGTGGACGCATAAAAAACAACGAAATACAAGATTGTGTTACAGAGATTCTCTGATTCTTTGCTTCTCTGCTTCTCTGCTTCTTTAATTCTAATCCGTGAAATCCGCGCAATCCGTGGTTATTAATTTATTTTGAAATTTGTTTCGCAATCCTCTGGCCGGTCAAGGCCGCAGATTAGCCATTCGGCGGCGATTACGGACAAGTCCGCCATGTTGACGCGGCAATCGCCGTTTACATCCCCTGCCGGCGGCGAGGTGCATCGGGCTATCTCGGGGCCGTCGAGTATTGCCGCGTATATGTTCGATTGGCCGGTGCGGGTGTCCTGCCAGGTGACGAGATTTTCGCTTATCGCGGGGTTGGTCTGGTCGAACGGGTCGTCGGTGATCCGAAACTCTGCGCCCGTCGTCAGGTTGTAGGCGTATATGTCCCAGTGGCCGTTTCTTTGGTCCTGCCAGACGACGATATTGCGGTCGATGTCGGGATTGATCTGCTGCCCCCCTGCTGTGGCGATGGCGAACTGGCCTGCGGCGACTCCGTCGATCAGCTTTGCCCCGTAGATATCCCATTGGCCCGATACTTCCTGCTGCCAGACTGCGACATCGCCCGAAAGAGCAACGTTTTGCTGGTCCGGGGCCGAGAATGAGACGCTGAAATGGCTGGGGTCGTCTCTCAGCCAGATGTCGGCGGCGAAGATATCGTTGCCATCTGACAAATAGTCGTCCTGCCAGAGTATATTATTGCGATAGATGGCAGGTCTTTGCTGGTTGTCGGCGAACGGCGTGACGATATAGACCGCGGGATAGTTGGGGTCGATGATATCGGCAAAGTAGATATCGAGGTCGCCGGCGGCGTTATCGTCCCACGCTATGGTGTCGCCGCTGATGACGGGATTTTGCTGGTCGCCGAGATAGGGAGTGATGAGGTATTCGGCGGGGGCAGCGGGATTGCGAACGTCGGTTATGTAGACGTCCCAGTCGCCCCAGTAGTTGTCCTGCCAGGTGACGGTATCGGCGAAGATGCGGGGGCTGGTCTGGTCGGCGACGAAGGGTGCGACGGGATAGACGGTGATGGCCTCTGTTGCGGTGATCTTTGCGGCGTAGATGTCCCAGTCATGGAAACCGCCGATGTCGACATACTGCTGCCAGACGATCGTGTCGCCGTGGACGTCGGGTTGGGTTTGGCGGTCAGTTGACGGTGCGACGGCAAATTCCTGCCACGCTGCGGCGCCGGCGGATAGCGCCGGGTAAATTGCATACACTATGGTGGTCAGAATACAAACATAGATTCGCTTCATGGCCTTATCCTCCTGCCTCTAAGATTCATTTCAGATCGCCTCGCTATCCTCTGCCCGTGCCTCTTCGAGGAGCTTTAGCAGCAGCCCAGCCGCCTTTTCGTTGGCAGGGTCTGCGAGGGCGCTATCAAGTGCGGCCCCGGCTTCGTCGAACCGGTCGCTGCCTAATAGCTGATAGCCTAAGAGCAGGTCGAAGTCGCCGGCGAAGGGTTCATTGGTCGCGGTCTCGGCGAGGATCGCTATCTGGTCAGTGAGCGGCTCTTCGTCGGCGTAGAGACCTCGCGGATAGTAAACGGTCTCTTCGCCCTCGGGCATCCGCTCGATCGCCGCCTGCAATACGGAGGCTGCGTGGGCATACTCGCCGGCGGCAAACAGGGCCTGGCTGTAGGTGAACGGCAGAACAATGTCGTCGGGCGAAAGAATTATCGCCTCGCGAAACTCATCGACGGCCTGGAGATAGTCGCCCTCGGCAAAGGCTTCGACCCCTTCGTTGAAGCGGATATCGGCCTCGGTCTCGATGTACGGAGCGTCCTGGACGTCCTGTTCGAGCCTGTAAAGCTCTTCGAGCCGCTCACGGGCAAGGCGCTCGCGAACATCGCTGAAATCGTCGTACCCGGATGTGTCGTAAGCCGGCGGATAGTAAGTGGCTGGCTCCGGCGTATCGTAGTAGTAGTTGTAAGTGTTGTAGGTATCGCTCGCCGGATATGTGATCACGTTTGCGCCGTACCAGCGGTGGGGATGACAGCCGTAGCGGTAATAGCGGCGATAGCGGTAGCTGAAGGGCCAGTAGCCGCCGATGCTGACGAAGATGTATTTGCGGTGGTACCAAGGGTGATAGTACGATACGCCGTAGTGCGAGCCGCGGTGGAAACTGACGACGCGTCCGGAGCTGGAATGCGACCATTTGAGCGAAAAGTAACTGCCGTGATCGTTCCAGTCGTGGTGGCTGCCGAGGTGGCTGAGATTTGTGTGCGAACGTTGCGAGCCGTAGGGATGCGGGTACTGGCCGGTTGCGTCGCCGGCGATGTAGACGTTGTTGTCGCCGGTTATGGTAACGCCGCCGGTGTCGGATAGCAATGAGGCCTCTAATCCGGAGTCGATGGAGACGGGCAAAGTGCCCTGGACGCCAGCGGGGGAGACGACCGCCAGGCTGCCGGTTCTGATCTCGGCGGCACGGGAGAGATCGGCTGAACGCTGCGTAAGCTCGACGTTGCCGGAGCGCCTATGAAAAGCCCCAGCCGGTTTGGCACCCTGCGCTGTACGCATCTGCGGTGAAGAAATACCCTTTTTATCGCGGTCCAGCTCGATCCTGCGGGCATCTTTGCCTTTCGGGAAATTGTCGCTCTTACCGGTCCTGACTGCGGCTGTGGTTAATGTCTCGCCTTTGCCTTCTACCTTGTCTTTGGTATTCGGCGATCTGGGGTTCGGCGATCTGGGGGCTCCTGCTGAAACCGTTTTTGCTTCCGACTCACTACCGCTGCCTGCCTCCAGACGTGAGGTTCTCGTGGACTGGTCTTTTGCCTTCTTATCGCGGTCGCCATCGGAAGATGGCTTGATCTGCGGTTTACCTCTGGCCTCGACCCGGATGCGGTCCGGCTGTTTCTTGTCTTTGGCGCCGGCGAGTTTGCTCTGTTCGGGCTTTCTTTCCAGGCTGCCAGGCCTTATTGCTTCGGTTGTTTTGGGCGAGGATGATGTTTCCTTGTCTCTGGATCCGAACAAACGGCTGAAGAAGGACCGCTTTTGGGCCGGGGCAACGGGCTTCTTCTCCGGCTGGGCTGAAATGCTCCTGCTCGATGAAGGGGCGGTTCGCTCTGGAACAACCACGCGAGACGGGCGAGATGAAGGGCTGACGGGCCTGTTTGGCTTACTGGCCTCAGCTACCTTCTTCGGCTCAGGCCTTTTGACAGGAAGACTGCTCTTAACCCTGGCCGACGAGGAAATCTCAGGTATCGACCGTGGCGCCGGGGCTGGCGCCGACGCGGGTACTGACGCCGGGGCCGGGGCTGGAGAACTGGCAACGACTTTGGTGGGCCTGGATGGCTTTGGCGGAGCGATTTTCTTTTCTGGCGGCGCGGGCTTAACCGATAATGTCGAACTGCTGCGGATCGGAGTGAATATCTGCCTCGGCGATTTGATTGTACTCGTCTTCGGCGGCGGCGAACTGCTCTTGCCGGGTATAATAGTAGTCGCGTAACGCGAACTGGCGGCGGATTTAGGCGGACTTGTGGGAGATTTGGCCAAACTTGTGGCGGATTTGGGCGAACTGGCGGCAGACCTGGCTGAGCTGCTCGATGACTTCGTTGTCGACGGTGCAGCCGCCCTGCTGTATCGCGAGGCGGGTGGGCTGGTTTTGCTTGCGGAACTGTATCTTGAGGGAGCAACTTCGACGGTTCGCTGCGTTGGCCTGCGGTATACGGTGGACGTCCTGCTCGATGATGAGCTTGTCGGGGCTTTTGCTGCGCTTGAGGCTGGCGGTTTGCTGCTGACCGGGCGGGAGGTGGACGGCTTGGGTGCGGGCTTGGGTGCAGGCCTGGGTGCGGGCTTCGGCGCAGGCTTTGGTGCGGGCCTGGACGGAGGCTTTGGTGCAGTGCGGGTTGGAGTTGACGGTCTGGCAGGCGCTCTGCTCGGTGCAGGTCTGGCAGCAGGCGCTCTGCTCGGCGCAGACCTGGTGGGCGGCGGCGATGGTCTTCTTACGGGCGCAGGTGCCGGTTTGGGTGATGAGGGCCTGGGGCTGCTGACGCGGCTGGGCGGCGGGCTTGATGGTCTGGGCGCGGGTCTTGACGGCTTTGGCGCAGGCCTTGACGGTTGAGGGGCGGGCCTGGAGGGCGGTCTTGGTGCCGGTTTCGACACTTTTGGTGGTGGTTTTTGCTGCTTTGGCGCGGGGGCCTTCGTTTTTTTGGCGTCAGCCAACAATGGCTCCGAAAATACCGCCATTACCAGCATTGCTACAATGATAAGTCTCGTTATCTTAACCATTTTTTTCCTCCTTTCGCTGGCAGGCCTGGGCGTCGTTTGTTCGAACCTCGTGTCAGCCCAGTCTGCCAGATTAAGTACTCAATTTCAAAGTGCCCAAAATACTTCCATTTTTACCGAGCCAGAGGTCTTTTCCTTGCCAACAACGCTGATTTTCATTGTCAAAACCGCTATTTTTCATTGTCAGCACCACAACTTTTACTTTTGGCCCGCCTCTGGCGATTTTATCCGGACCTTTCACTCTAAATAATACGCCACAAACACAGAAAAGTCAAATCTTTTTTTCAATTTTGTTTAATATTTTTTACTTATCTTTGTCAAGCGTCGTAAACACCTGCAATAAAAGCACTTAAAACAGGTGCAATAACAGCCATGATCAGAGATTTTGGCAAAATAGTTTGCTCGGCTTTGCTCAGAGTTGTATAATCGGGGCGTGGTTTTACGCAAGAAGTCGACTAAAGATGTACAGTAATCTGCTGTAATGCAGGCGGCAAACAGTCGATATAAGGTTTTACCGGGGTGTATGGGATCCGGTTTGAAATTGGCGGTCGAGTAGCTTGGATCGGCTTATACGCAGAGAGGTCTTGATGGCTCAGAAGTTCAGAAATCCTTTGGCGCAGGTGCTTGGCATTGTCTTGCAGAATATGCGTGACGAGATGGGTGGCGTCTCCTCGTCGCAGGTTGCGTCCTCTCTGGGTCTGGCTGCGTCGCACTATCGGATGGTTGAGGCGGGTTCTGCGATACTTCAGCCGGCACGTGCGATCAAGATCGCCCAGACCTTCGATACCGTCGAGTTTGTCCCGCTGTGCCAGATACTCGTTGCCATCCAGGTTATCGACTCAGCCAGGCAGTCGGTGCGGGATATGCAGGGCATCGTCCGGCTTTTGACCGAGGCGAATCCTGCGCTTGCGATCGCGATCAAGCAATTCGAGCAGTTGTGGAAGACGGTAGAGAGCGGTCAAAGCAGCGACGTCGCGAAAAGGATCGGGGCCATCGGCATGGACAGGGATATGGCAACCTTTCTGACAACAGAGCCAGCCAGCTTTACCACCGAGCAGATACATGACTTCATGACGCCGACTTACGAGCATCCGATCTCCGGTCAGTTGTATGACAAGATCGGTAATATTTTGCAGGGTCTGGCGCCGTTTTATCTGGATACTGTTTTGCAGTTGATCGAAAATCTCAAAAATGTCACGCCGCGTGTCACGCCGGAGGAATTGGGCAAGTGGGAGGCTCAGCACAAGAACCGCATCTCGTATATAATCGGTATCGTTCGCAGGCCCGAGATACTGCTTGATACGGATTCTTTCGATTACACCTTTTTGTGGGAAGAGAATTTCCGCAAGCTGCTGATCATCCATCGCGATTCGGCTAAGGGGCCATCCGGGCCGGTAGAGCAGAAGATCGTCGAGGGGCTCAGGGGCAAGCTCGAATCCGAGCGGGTGCGGTACGAGCGCCAGTTAAACCGGTTCGACGAAGTTGTCAGCGGCAAATTAGCGGTGCGGGGCGGCGAGGATCTGAGCGGATCCATCGACGAGATACTTCTTCACCAGTCGCTGGCGATGAACAACCTGTGGGTGTATATCATGAGCAGCGGTTATGTGGTTGTCTTTATCGACAATGCCGAGCCCGGCGGTGGAGCGGGCGTTCTTTACGGTACGAGCCTCGACTATGACGAGACGTGCCGGAAACTGGTTCTTATCAGGAAATTGTGCGACGATGTCGGACTTAAGATCGGAAAACCTTGATGTCGGACTTGCAATCACAAAACTTTGATCTTCCCGCGGTCACCGTCGTAAAGACGACGCCGCCGGTAAGCAAAGAGCGCCTGCAATCGCAGCGGAAATGCTACATGGGCATAAGCCTGGGCAACCCGGTGTTTCAGGGCGGGTGCCTGCGGGCGCTGGTTCTTTGGGCGACGGAGAATTTTGACGAGACTCTTGTGGTCGTTGGCGACTATCTGCGGCGACACAATGAGCGGATCCTGAACGGCTTGGATGACGACCGGGCCGGGGCCGCAGCGGTCAAGGCCGGCGATATTTTTCTTGAGCAGGCGGGCGGGTTGTTCGAGGAACTCGCCAATGAGCGGCTCATCCTGACGCGATGGCAGGAGCACCTCGGCAGCGACGAGTACGAAAGAGCAAGGGCATTACTCGATAATCTCTTTGAATCGGATGCGGATTTTCGGGCTTGTGTCGAGAAGGATGCAGCGGCGTTCGTAGAGCGGCTTGACGGGCGAGGGCGACCTTTGGCGGTAACGACCCAGCAGGCGATCGAGGGTTCGTGCCGGTACCTGCTCGAAGAGATCGCCGTCTTTAGTGCGTTGGCCGAGCAGGGCTGGACGGTGGAATTGTACCCGGGCCCGGAGCTGGAGGTGCTTGTCGAAATAGCCAAAGGGACGTTTGAGAATATTCCGCAGGGTTTGAAGGATCGGATTAATATCGAGTTGAGTACAGATTAGTATTCAGTATTCAGTATTCAGTATCCAGTTGGTTGAGGCCGACTACGTCGGCGCTTGATTTAGGTTTTTTGCAAGGGATTGAATTTGTTTGGGTTGCAGGGGTAGGCAGGTATGGGCGTTGTTGTAATTTTTGCACTTTTGACGGCATTTGTTATCTATCTTGCTGTTGGTGTGCTGGCTGGGAAGCGTGCCAGCAGCATTGCGGATCTGTTGCCGCTTGGCACGAGCAGGCAGGCCCGCGTCGAGAACTCGTCGGAATTTTCATCGAGTACGATCGCCACTACCATTTCGCTTGCGACGGTGATAATGGCGTTTTTCGAGCTGGCTGGGCGGCTTGGGCTGTGGCTATTCTGGACGGTGATAACGACGTCGGCAGGCCTGTTTGTGGTGCGGATGTTCGCGAAAAGGATATGGCAGCGGATGAGCATTTACGACCACCGCCCTACCCTGCACGAGTTTCTCGGCACCGAGTTCAATTCGCAGGCCCTCTGCCAGGTAGGGGCGATCTGTACCAGCCTGGGTTTTCTGGGCGCCTTTGCGGTGGAACTGACCGTCGGCTCGAAGTTCTTGGCTGTACTGGTCCCCGGCATTCCGGCCTGGGCGGTAGTAATAGTGCTGTCGGTTGTGGCGTTTACATACACGGCGATCGGCGGCTTTCGGGCGGTGATCGTAACGGACCGGATCCAGATGTATTCGATCTGGCTGCTGCTTATTTGGCTGCCGGCGTTTTATGTATACTATGCGGTCACTCACGGCGGGTGGTCGGAGAATCTCGCGAATCTGCCGCCGGGGACGCTTAGCTTTTCCTACCGGGAGGGCCTGGCGTTTTTCCTGTTGGGCATCTTCGTCATCAATGTGCCGACCTTTCTCTCCGATATGAGCATCTGGCAGCGGATCGCCGGCTCGCAGAAGGACAAGACGGTCACAGGCGGACTGTGGTTCAGCGTCCTTGGCTCAGCGGTTACATGGAGCCTGTTCGCATTGTTGGCGTGTCTGGCATTTATGATAGCGAAACCGCAGGCCGGTGTAAATCCGCTGCTTGGCGTGCTGAGTGTCATCTCCAGCGGCAAGGGCCTGTTTGCCGGATGTGTGGTGTTCTTTACGGTCCTCGGCCTTTACGGCGCCATGCTGTCAACGGCATCGACGCAGCTTATCGCGGTTTCGCATACGCTTTATGAGGATATTTTTTCGCGTTTACGAAAGCATCCGCTGAGCGAGCGGCTGGCCTTGAAGAGTGAACTACGGATATCACGAACGATACTTGTCAGCGCCGCTATTGTCTCGACGATCCTGGTCGAGGTTCTTGCCCGGGCGGGTTTTTCGATCGTCGACCTGGTCTTTGCGATCTACGGTGCGCAGCTTGGCTTGTGCCCTCTGGTGATCTGTTCGCTGGTCCTTGACCGCTGGCGGCTCCGGAATCTGGCCCGGTGGGCGGTTTGTGCGGTTGCATCGGGATTTATAATGGGCTGGGCGACGGCGATATACGGGCGATATACACCCGACCGGAGCATCGTGTTCCTCGCGCCGGTTCTCAGCCTGCTGACTTCTTCGATGATCCTCGGCGTCGGTTTTTTGGTCGAAAAGATTAAGACAGGCCCCTCTGAAACATGAACTGGACCCTTATCAAAGCGGTAATAAAGGCGCGCAGGGACGGACTCTTCCGGCTCGTCCCAGCCGATGAGCCGACTCGGCTGGACTGCCTCGTTGACAAGTCCGCAAAATGCTGCCGGGCGCTGGGGCTGCCGGTGGTTACCGATGCGGAGGCGGAAAAAATCGGCCCTGAGCACATTCGCAGGTGCGATCATGGAATGGTCCTGAAGTCGAAACATTCGATATGCTGTATGCTGAAAGATGGGTTGTGCACAATTTACACCGACCGGCCCCGCGGCTGTCGCGAATATCCGTGGTACAATATCGGCGGCAAACTATATTACGACAGCGGCTGTCCGGGCATAAAGCATGACCGGGACGAAAGGCCCGATATCGGCGAAATCCAGCCCTTTGAAAACTTCTTCCCAGATATACCAACGTTCGTTTTGCACCTGATCAAGCAAATCTGCATAACGAAATAAGGTAAATTGTGTTTTTTAACCCCGGACTTCCCAGGCAAACCGTGACAAAGAAACTGGCTTTTGGTAATATAGGGCTTGTGGGTGCTGTTTAAGACAGTTTTGCTGATTTGGAGAACCCAATGGGTGAAAGCAAAAAGGTTATACGTGTAAGCGACGAGTTTACAAAGACTTAGGAACCGTTTTTCGTGCGTAAATTGTTATTAGGTTAAGAAAGGAATTTTGTCATGTCGTATCCCGGAAAGATATTTCGCCGCTGTTGTTTTGGACATTTGGCAATGCTTGCAAGGCTCGTTTGCCCGGTCGTGATCTTTACCTGCTTATTGGTAAACATCCCGCCGGCCATCGGAAATGTCGGCGAGGATATGGAAACTCCATATCTTGCGTCGCCCGAACGCATCCAGTGGTGGAAAGACATGAAGTTTGGCATGTTCATCCACTGGGGTGCCTGGTCGCAGACTCACAGAGGCCGCATCTGGGACATGACCGACGAAGATGACCAGGCGAAAGGTGAGAAATTTCTGGATCTGTATAAAACCTTTAATCCCGTGAAATTCAATCCGAAAGAATGGGCACGACTTGCGAAAAACGCTGGAATGAAATACGTGGTTTTCGTGACGAAGCACCACGATGGATTCTCGAACTGGGACACGAAGGGAACCCCTCTGAGAATTACCAATCCCGACTGCCCGTACAGCAAAAGCGAAAATCCGGACATAGTGCGCCAAATCGTGGACGCCTATCGCGACGAAGGCATCGCTATCGGCCTGTATTACTCGCATATAGACTGGTTTCATCCCGACGCTAAGATCTACTCCAGGAGCCATTGGGAATTCGACGAAAATATGGTGGACAAGGCCCCGAAACGCTGGCACAACTTCGTGGAGTTCGAGCGGTCGCAGGTCGAGGAACTCCTGACAGACTACGGCAAGATCGACATCTTCTGGTTTGACATAAGCTGGCCCTACGGCGGCTACGGAAAACGATACTCCCACCTTGGCGTTCGTAAAGACGCCTTCGAGCTGGTCAAGGCGATCCGCGGGGCCCAGCCGGGAATAATCGTCAACAACCGCGGCGTGGATATTCACGGCGACTTCTACACCCCCGAGCAACGCGTGCCGGAGCAGGGCCTGCCGGGCAATTGGGAAGCGAACCTTACGATAAGCAACGGAGGGGGCTTTTGGTATCGCGGCCCTGATACAGGGTACAAGACCACGAAGGAACTGGTGCAGATGCTTGCGGACATCACCTCGAAGGGCGGCAACTTTCTTATGAACATCGGACCGCGTCCGGACGGAACGATTGCTCCGGCGGAGGTCGACCGACTCAAGGGAATTGCCAAATGGATGTCCGTTAACAGCGAGAGCATCTACGCGACAGAGAAGACCGTTTTCCGCCATCTGGACTGGGGCCGCTGCACGGTCAAGGGGCAAAAACTGTACCTTCATGTTTTCGACTGGCCTGACGACGGCGTGCTCAAACTGCGTGGATTGAGAAATAAGGTAGCATCCGCCTATCTGCTCGCAGACCCGAAAAAGCGACCCTTGGACATCCGGCAAAAAAAAGACGACATCTTTATCACCGTCGGCGCGAAGGCCCCGGACGAAATGGACTCGGTAGTGGCGATGGCCGTCAGAGGCGTCCCCCGCGCCGACCAGGCTATCCAGGCCGATTTCGATAACGTGATCACCCTGCGAGCCGACGAGGCGACCGTCGAGGGCGACACAGCCCGTTTCGACTACGGCGGCGGCACCCAGAGAGGCGACTTCATCTTCGAATGGAACTCTCTGAACGACTCGGCCAAATGGCAATTCAAAGTGCGCGACGCCGGACGATACGAAGTCTCGCTCGTTTACGCTGCCGAGGAACAAGGCGTAAAAAACCCATTTACCGTCAGTGTCGCCGGGCAGACCATCTCGGGCGTCTCCGCCTTCACAGCAAAACCCTACCACATCAAGGGCTCCGGCCTGCATCGAACTTTCGCAGAACGCTCCGTCGGCGAAGTTGACTTTTCCGCTCCGGGCAAGTTCGACCTGTCCATCAAAGCGAACAAGATCGCGAGGAAAGAATTCATGAAATTAAAAACCGTTAAACTACAGCTGATAGAAGCTAAATAAAACGACGCTATTTCCCTAAAACGCTCCCCGTCTCAGCCGCGGCTGTTATAAAGCTCATGAACGGGCAGGATTGTCAGCGTGTCTGCGCCATAGTTCGGCGTTATATGGGAAATCCCAGGTAAGACAGTTAATCCGAAAATTGAGGATTCGAGTCCCTTCGAGTTTGTAAGGCTCCTCTGGGAGTCACTGGTAACCATTTATTGGGATAATATCAAACTGAATAGAATGAAAAACGTATTAGCTATTATATTATTTGTTGCGATTGTTTGCCCAAAAGGTTATGCGGGTAAATCGCCCTCAATTGAATTGGAAATCGAGCAGCTTACCTCCGGGGCGAAACATCATTTCTTTGGCTATATCGGCCAATGCCGGACGATCCCCTGGAACGCCGGCGGCAGATATGTGTTAGGCCTTGAGATCGACAGAATAGACCGTTTGCCCACCCCCGAAGAGTTTGCCACGGTGATCATTGTCGATACCCATCATGACAACAAGATCATTCGGCTGGATAAATCCTGCGCCTGGAATCCACAGCAGGGGACAATGTTCTATTGGAACCCGTTGAAACCTGAAACGCAGTTCTTCTTTAACGACCGGGATGTCAAGACGGGCAAAGTGTTTACCGTACTGTACGACATTGAAAAGAAAAAACGTGTTTATGAATACAAATTCGATGATACGCCTGTCGGCAACGGCGGTGTCGCCGCGGACGGTTCGGCCTTTCTGGCCATAAATTACGGACGCCTGGCGCGATTGCGGCTGGTGACCGGTTATCCGCAAGCTCTGGATTGGTCGAAAGATGAAATAGCACCGGAAAATGACGGCATCTTCATTGTGGATATTAAAACCGGCGAGAAACGGTTGCTCGTCTCCTATCGTCAACTCGAAAAGGAGTTAAAAAAACGAAAAACCCAATTAGATCACACAGGTTTGTTTATCAACCACACGCTTTGGAACCGGGACAGCGATCGTGTTTACTTCTTCGTGCGGGGCGGATGGAGCAAAATAATGAAAAACAAAGGCGACAAGGTCAACACGCCCTGTTCGATCAATGCCGACGGTACGGGGCTAACCCTGCACGAGCAATTTATCGGCGGGCATCCTGAGTGGGACGAGGGCAATATCCTCATCGGCCGGGAAGGGAATAAGCAAATTCTCTACGACATGGAAAAGAAAAAGATCGTCGGCCAAATAGGCACACCCGAAATGTTTCCCAAACCAGAGGGCGATATTTCTCTTTCTCCCGACGGCGACTGGTTTGTCAACGGCTATGGGGTCAATGATAAAAACTATTACGCCGTATACCGGCGCAGTGACGGTGCCTTTGCCCGCAGTAAGGGGGTCGATAAAGGATCATACAGCGGCGATATCCGCATCGACGGCGCCCCGCGTTGGAACCGCACCAACGACGCGATCCTGATACCCGGCCTTGCCGAGAATAAAACCCGGCAGATGTTCATCCTTCACGTGACCACTGGCGAGAAAAGGAGATGAACTAAAGAAGACTAAGGGTGTCACGAATCTTATTTTGGCTTTCTATTTCTTGTTTGTCTCTTTACCGTAAAGGGGAGCTGCGGCACCTGGCTAAAGTGTCGCGAAATATTTTTTTTGCTTTTTTACGATTTTCTCTATTGACACGAAACCAACGGTGCCTTAAACTCGTATGTTAGTTTGTGATTGTGAACTCAAGCACAGACTGTTTTGGCCTGGTTTTGCAGGCCGGAAGGCATCGCCGAGGACATATCGCCCCATTAAGGGGGCGAAACCGGGGCAGCAATGGGACAAGTAGGGGCAGCAACGGGGAAGAAACGGTGATGAAGGCGGCACTCGGGGCGGAAACCGAGAAGAATGGTGGTGAATGCGGCAAAGTGTCGCTAACTGGGGCGGAGACGGCAATCTGGTCAGTAGTTTGCCTCTTTTTATTGGATATTGGCCGAAGTATGGCCGATAATCTGATATGGAAATGTTTGGAGATATCTCTTAGTATTGGAAATTGTAGTCAGTGAAAAGATTGTATTACTTGTATTTGGGTAGGACACAGAGATAATGAGTATTAAGAAGCTAAGCAAAGATGGGTTTGACAGCCTGGTTACCGGCCTGATCGGCTCCGAGCAGGATGTCGTTGGTATTCAGCAGCGTGGCGAGGCGTTTTCGTTTGGCCCGCTGGAATCGGCGGCGGACCTTCGGCTTGACTATGATGTTTCGCTTTTGCCGCCTAAGAAGTACTTTCAGCCGCAGATCGAGACGCTGGTCAAATACGAGATCGGCGGCGGGTACGAATCGGTTTATGACGACAGGAAGATGATCCTGATCGGCGTTCACCCCTACGACCTGGCAGCTATCGGGCAAATGGACCGGATCTTCTCCGAGGGCGAGCCTGACAGCCACTACCTGAGACGACGCGCCAATATTACCATTATCGCTGTCGATGTAGCTGAGGCTTCCAAAAATACGTTTGCATCCGAAATGGGCACTGCTGTCGCTAAGGAAGGATACGATGTC
>DAOVVQ010000308.1 GCA_030637065.1 Planctomycetota bacterium | reverse complement strand
CTCGACATCGATCTGTGTAAACTCAGCCTGGCGGTCGGCACGGGGGTCTTCGTCGCGGAAGCACCGGACGATCTGGAAATATTTATCGACCCCGGAGACCATCAGTATCTGCTTAAAAAGCTGCGGCGACTGCGGCCGAGCGTAGAAGGAACCCTTGTAAAGGCGGCTCGGCACGAGATAGTCGCGGGCGCCTTCGGGGGTGCTTTTGCCGAGGAACGGGGTCTCGATCTCCCAGAAACCCATTTCGTCGAAATGGTCGCGGACGATCTTGGCGACCTCATGGCGGACCCGCAGATTCTTCTGCATACCACCCCTGCGAAGGTCGAGATATCGGTAGACTAACCGCAGCTCCTCGTTTATCGTCTCAGCGGCATCGATCTCAAACGGCGGGGTCTTGGACTGGTTTAGCACCTGCAGGTTGTCGATCGATATCTCGATTGCGCCAGTGGCCATTTTCGGATTTTCCATGCCCTCGGTCCTTGAGCGGACCTTGCCGGATGCGGCTATGACCCACTCACAGCGGATGTTACGAGCGATTTTGTGGGTTTCGGGCTGAGTTTCGGGGTCGAAAACAAGCTGAACCAGACCCTCACGGTCACGAAGGTCGATAAAAACAAGATTCCCGTGGTCGCGATAAGATTTAACCCATCCAGCAACCGTCACAGCCTGCCCAACGTCGGTTTTGCGAAGCTCGCCGCAATTATGCGTTCTTTTTAGCATTTTTTCGTATCTTTCCTAAAACAAATTAACAGTATCAAGCCCGACAAGCATAGCCGATAGCCACCAATTAGTCAATAAAAGACTTTACAATAACGCAGGCGCGTATTTTTGGGGTTTGACAGAAGTTCTTTTTCGCCTTAGATTATCCCGAGAACAAGAACAGATTTTGCAGAAAGGGTGTTTTGTGACAAAGCGTTTACTCGACACTATCGAGGAAGATTTCCATGATGTTTTCACGGCTATTGTGGAATTGACTGATGAGTTCTGCGAGGAGCATCTTAACGAGGACTACAAACAGCTTGCCAGCGATATGGCTGAGGCACTGTGCGGAAAAGGCTCACTTGTTAATGTGAAACAAGGTAGGCCGAAAAGCTGGGCCGGCGGAATTATCCACGCCTTAGGTTGGGTAAATTTTCTCCCTGACCCCGCTACAGAGCCTTATATGAGTTCAACCGACCTTGCCAAAGGTTTCGGCGTTTCACAAGGAACAATGGCGGCCAAGTCAAAGATTATCCGTGATGCGATGGATATTATGCCAATGGATCCGGACTGGTGTCTGGCTGATCTGCTTGACGACAACCCCCTTGTCTGGATGCTCGAACTTGACGGCTTCATAGTGGATATACGAAAGGTTCGACGTGAGATTCAAGAGGCGGCTTTCCGTGAGGGGCTGATACCTTATATCCCGGCCGATAAGAAACAGGCTGCCAGCCAGTCCGGTCAGGAAACTGAAAACATTAAATTTCCAGGTATACAGAAAAAGGCGCCCAAGCCAAAACCTGCTCGAAAGACCAGAGATGAAGGCCCGACACTTTTCTAATTGGTTTGTTTTTTTTGCGACACGAATATTAATAAACCGCATGGGCGACAAGCTGCCCATCCTACGAAACTTCGCTCAGGGCAGGCTCTGCGGCTAATGTTATCCTGCCTGTGTTGATGCTGCTTTTGATCTTGCTATCTGGTCTACCGATACTGCTGCTATTATTATTGCTCCTATTACTATCAGTTGGATGAACGGCGAGATTCCCAGGTGCAGGCAGCCGTTTCTCAGGAAGCTTATCATTAATGTTCCTACTATTGTTCCTGTGATCGATCCTCGTCCGCCCGAGAGGCTTGCTCCGCCTATTACGACGGCTGCTATGATGTCGAGTTCGAGCGCGATCCCGGCGGTCGGCTGGGCGGATACGGCCCGGCTTGTGGTTATCAGTGCGGCTATGCCTGCTACCATGCCGGTTATCGTGTAGATGCTGATGAGGTTGAAGTCCACGTTGATGCCGGAGTGGAAGGCGGCCTGGCGGTTCGAGCCTATTGCGTATGTGTATCGTCCGAGGCGCGTGTACCGAAGCACGAACGCGGCGATCACGAGGATCAGCGCGAATATTATTATCGAGACGGGGACGCCGAAATAAACGGCTTCGTTGAGGTAGGTGTAGTTCGGCACGTTTATCGGCTGGCCGTCGTTGATGTAGTATGCGGCCCCGCGGAACATGCTCATACTGCCTAATGTTACGATAAACGGCGGCAGGTTCAGCTTGGTGATCAGTGTTCCGTTTAGCATCCCAGCCAGGAGGCCTGTGAGGATTCCCGCGACAGAGCCGATGATCAGCGCCGAGCCCTGCGGGTTTTCGCCGCCAACGGCGACCATTGTGTATCCGGCGACGATGCCGCTAAGTGCGACTATGGATCCTACGGACAGGTCGATGCCTGCGGAGATGATCACAGCGGTCATTCCAACGGCAATGATTCCGTTAATGCTGGAGCGGCGCAGGACATTTATGAAATTGCCTGACGTCAGGAACGTGTCGGGCTTTATCGCCGACAGGACGCAGATGATCAGTACCAGGCTGCCAAAGGGCAGCAGTTGCCGTACGGTTTTACTCATTTTCAGCTTTCCTCCACAGCGGCCAGATGCATTACTTCTTCCGGCGTAGTGTCTTTGGTTATGCGGTTTCCGACGAGCTTTCCGCGTCGCATCACGAGGATGCGGTCGGCTATTCCGAACAGCTCGGGCAACTCGGATGATATGAACAGTATCGCCTTGCCCTCTTCGGCAAGTTTATTGAGCAGTGTATAGACTTCCTTCTTTGCGCCCACGTCGATGCCTCTGGTCGGCTCGTCGAATATCATGAATTTCGACGCGGCCAGGAGCCATCGGGCGATGAGGACTTTTTGCTGGTTTCCGCCGGACAGCGAATCTACGGGTGCGTCCGGGCTGGACCACTTTACCGCGATCCGGCCGGCGATATCCGCCGCGATCAGGGTTTCCTTTGCCGGCGAGATCAGGGTCTTCATTCCGATCGCCGCCAGGTTCGGCATGGTGATATTCCAACTGCACGGCAGCTCCAGGCACAGGCCGGTTCGTTTGCGATCCTCCGTCAGCAGTGCGATGCCGCTGGATATGGCCTGCTGGGGGCTGGTTATGCTCAGGTGCTTTCCATCCAGTTCGATCGTCCCAGCCGTTTTTTTATCCACCCCGAAAATGGTCCTTGCGATCTCGGTCCGCCCAGCCCCGACGAGACCGGCCATGCCAACTATCTCGCCCTGGCGGACGTCGAATGAGATATCCCTTATGCCGTAATCGGACGCCAGGTCTGTCGCCTTAAAGCGGACCTCGCCGATACTGGCACTTCGCTTGGGGAAAAAGTCGGTCAGTTCACGCCCTACCATGTGGTGGACGATCCTTGGGATATCAAGTTGGGTCTTTGCTTCGGAATGGACGAGGCAGCCGTCGCGGAGTACGCTGAGGTCGTCGGCGAGATCGACAATCTCTTCGAGCCTGTGCGAGATATAGACGATCGAAATCCCTTTGGCTCTCAGGCCCCTTACGACCTCGAATAGCCTTGCAGCCTCGCTTTCCGACAGCGACGAGGTCGGCTCGTCCATAACGATGATCGAGGCATTACGTCTGAGGGCCTTTAGAACCTCGACGATCTGGCAATCGCCGGTTGCGAGGTCTTCGACTATTGCAGATGGGTCGATATCGAAGCTAAAGCGGCGGGCAAGCTCGGCGGTCTCGTCGACCATTGCCCCTAAGTCCATTGTAAAGGGCAGGTTGCCCTTGATCTCGGCGCCCAGAAAGACGTTTTCCGCAACGGTAAGATGCTCGGCGAGGTCGAGTTCCTGATATATCATCGAGATGCCGGCATCGATAGCTGCTCCGGGTGTATTGAACTGATGGTCGCAGCCGCCGATCTCGATCGTGCCTTCGTCGGGCCTGTAGACGCCGGCTAAGACCTTCATGAGTGTTGATTTGCCTGCCCCGTTTTCGCCGACGAGGGCGTGGACGGTTCCTTTGCGTACGGTGAACGTAACGTCAGCCAAGGCCTGAACCGGCCCGAATCGCTTGGATATCCCCGTCATCCGCAGGGCGACGCCCGTATCGGTCTGCTGATCTGTCCGGTCGGCGGGTATCATTGCAGGTTCAGCAGGTTCCTGATCTTCGGCTCCTGGATGTTTTCCAACGTGACGAGTACGACGCCGGTGTCGACGTGTTTGGTCACGGGCTTTCCCGCCAGTTTATCCAGTATTGTTGTAACT
>DAOVVQ010000202.1 GCA_030637065.1 Planctomycetota bacterium | reverse complement strand
CGTCGAAAAGATCATCCGCCGCGAAAGGCCCGACAGCCTGCTTCCCACCTTGGGCGGCCAGACGGGACTGAATACCGCGGTTGCCTTAGCTGAAAGCGGCGTGCTGAAGAAGTACAAGGTCCGCATGTTAGGAGCCAACCTCGCCTCGATCAAGAGGGCTGAGGAAAGAGACCGCTTCAAGAAGATAATGCACGAGATCGGCCTTGAGGTGCCCAGAAGCGGGCATGTCCACTCGTGGAAAGAAGCCAAAAAAGTCTTAGAGCACGTCGGTTTTCCCGCGATCATCCGCCCTTCCTACACGTTGGGCGGCATGGGCGGCAACGTCGCCTACAATATGCAGGAATATCACGACTATATCGACTGGGGTCTCCATCAGAGCCCGATCACGCAGGTCCTCGTCGAGGAATCGGTGGTCGGATGGAAGGAATACGAACTTGAGGTGATGCGGGACTGCAAGGACAACGTCGTTATCGTCTGCTCGATCGAAAATCTCGACCCGATGGGCATCCATACCGGCGACAGCATCACCGTCGCACCCGCCCAGACGCTGACGGACAAAGAGTATCAGCTTATGCGGAATGCGTCCCTGAAGATCATCCGGGCGATCGGGGTGGAAACGGGCGGATCGAATATCCAGTTCGCCGTAAACCCTGACAACGGCAAACTTTACGTAATCGAGATGAACCCGCGGGTCTCGCGAAGCTCGGCCCTGGCCTCGAAGGCGACGGGCTTTCCGATCGCCAAGATCGCCTCGTTGCTGGCGGTTGGCTTTACGCTCGATGAGATTCCGAATGATATCACAAAGAAAACGCCAGCCTGTTTCGAGCCGACCATCGACTATTGCGTGACCAAGTGGCCGCGATTTACTTTTGAGAAATTCCCCAATACCAACGCCGAACTCAGCGTCCAGATGAAGTCGGTCGGTGAGGCAATGGCTATCGGCAGGACATTTAAGGAATCGCTGCAAAAGGCCATACGGTCGCTGGAGATCGACCGGTATTCGCTCAGCAATCAGCACATCGATGGCGAAATGTCCGCTGGGCAGTTGAAAGATAAGCTCAGCTCGAACTGCTGGGACAAGATATGGTACGTCGCTGAGGCGCTTCGGCGAAAGATGAGCGTCGAGGATGTCTTTACGCTGACGAAGATCGATCCGTGGTTCCTTAACAATATCAATGACATCGTCAAGCTCGAAAAGAAGCTCTCAGCCGCTGATTTTGCCAAGATAAGCCCGAGCCTGATGCGAAAGGCCAAGGAGTACGGCTTTAGCGATAAGTTCATGGCTGGGCTGATGAAGGTTGACGAGGTCAGATTCCAGAAAAAACGCATCGCGATGGGCGTCGAGGCCGTTTATAAGACCGTCGACACCTGCGGAGCGGAATTCGAGGCGACGACCCCCTACCTGTATTCGACGTTTGAAGACGAGTGCGAGTCCAACCCGACTACCCGGCGAAAGGTCATTATCCTCGGCGGCGGGCCCAATCGCATCGGCCAGGGCATCGAATTTGACTACTGCTGTGTTCACGCCGCGTTCGCCCTGCGTGAGATCGGCGTCGAGTCGATAATGGTCAACTGCAACCCCGAGACGGTCAGCACCGACTACGACACGTCGGATAGGCTGTACTTCGAGCCGCTGACGTTCGAGGATGTGATGAGCATCGTCCGTAAAGAAAATCCCGACGGCGTTATCGTCCAGTTCGGCGGGCAGACGCCCCTGAAGCTGGCGACAGCCCTGGAAAAGGCCGGCGTTAAGATAATCGGCACCTCGCCGGATAGTATCGACCGGGCTGAGGACCGCAAGCGATTTAACCGGCTGGTCGACAAGCTGAAACTCCGCCAGCCCGCCGGCGGCACAGCCAGGAGCCATAAGGCAACGGTCAAGGTCGCCGAGAAATTGGGCTATCCGGTGCTGATTCGTCCGTCGTTCGTCTTAGGCGGACGGGCTATGGAGATCGTCTACGATAAGCAGTCGCTTGATGCCTGCGTCCATGATGCCCTCGAAGTCTCCGGCGAGCACCCGATCCTGATCGATAAGTTCCTCGACGACGCCACCGAGTTGGATGTCGACGCCATCAGCGACGGAAAGACCGTCGTCATCGGCGGAATAATGGAGCACATCGAAGAGGCCGGCGTCCACTCGGGCGACAGTGCCTGTTCGCTGCCGCCGGTATCGATCAGCAAAAAAGTGCTCAAAGAAATCTCAAGGCAGGCCAAATTGTTGGCTGTCGAGCTTAAGGTTCGCGGCCTGATGAATATACAGTTCGCCGTCAAGGACGAGAAGGTCTACATCCTCGAAGTTAACCCACGGGCCTCGCGAACGATCCCCTTTGTCAGCAAGACGATAGGCGTGCCCTTAGCCAAACTCGCCGCCAAGATCATGACCGGCATGACGCTCGAGCAATTGGGCTTTACGAAGGAAGTCCATCGCGATCATTTCGCGGTCAAGGAAGCTGTGTTCCCGTTTGTCAAGTTCCCCGGGATCGACACGATCTTAGGCCCGGAGATGCTGTCGACCGGCGAGGTGATGGGTATATCCGACGATTTCGGCATGGCCTTCGCCAAATCGCAGATCGCCGCCGGCAACACACTGCCGACGAGCGGGAATATCTTTATCAGCGTTCGCGACCAGGACAAGAAGAAGGCCGTCGATATCGCGGGCAAACTTTGCTGTATGGGCTTTAAGATCATCGCGACCAAGGGTACGTGCATGGAGCTTATCAGGAACAATATTCCTTCGGAGTTTGTGCTCAAGGTCACCGAAGGCAGGCCCAATATCGTTGATGGCATTATTAACGGTGGAATAGACCTCATTATAAATACTACGGTCGGGAAACGCTCGATAGTGGATTCGTTTTCGATTCGAAGAAACGCCATCGACCGGCAGGTGCCCTACGTAACCACTATCAGGGGCGCCGGCGCCGTGACAAAGGCCATCGAAGCACTGCAAAATAAAAAGATCAGCGTAAAGCCAATCCAGTTATATTATCGGGATTAAGGAAACCAGCTACGTGAAAGCGGTATTAGTACTTGAAGATGGGACGGTTTTCAGGGGCACTTCGTTCGGTGCCAGGGGCCAAAAGTGCGGCGAGGTGGTATTTAACACTGCGATGACCGGCTACCAGGAGATACTCACCGATCCATCGTATAACGAGCAGATCGTCACGATGACGTATCCGCTGATCGGCAACTACGGCACGAACAAGATCGACAGCGAGTCCCGTAAGCTCTTCGTCAGCGGCTTTATCGTCAAGGAAAATTGCGATTATCCGAGCAACTGGCGAAACAAAGATTCCTTAAGCGACTATCTCAAGGCCAACAATGTCGTCGGCTTAGAGGGCATCGACACCAGAAAGCTCGTAAAGCACATCCGCGAACAGGGTGCGATGCGGGGTATAATCTCGTCGTCGGTACTGAATATCAAGGCCCTTAAGAAAAAACTTGCATCCTATCCCGGCCTGGTCGGTCGCGATATCGTCAAAGACGTCACAGCCGACCGTGCCTATAAATGGAACAAGCCGGTCTTCGATATCATCGAGCCGCAAGGCGCTGCGCCTAAGAAGAAATTCAAGGTCATCGCGTTTGATTTCGGTATGAAACACAATATCCTGAGGCTCTTGTGTTCGCACGGCTGTGATGTGCAGGTGGTGCGGGCAAACGCGACAGCCAAGAAGATATTAGCAAAAAAGCCCGATGGCGTTTTCCTGAGTAACGGACCCGGCGACCCGGCACCGGTAAGCTATGCCGTCGATACGGTAAGAGAGCTATTGGGCCAGGTCCCGATATTCGGTATATGCTTAGGCCACCAGATACTATCGATGGCGTTTGGGGCGACGACGTACAAGCTCAAATTCGGCCATCGCGGAGCAAACCACCCGGTCAAGAACCTCGACACCGGAGCAATAGAGATCACCAGCCAGAACCACGGCTTCTGCGTCGATATGGACTCGCTAAAGGCAACGGACGTAAAGCTGACCCACCTGAACTTAAACGACAACACGGTAGAAGGGATCCGAAGCGACAAACTGAGCGCCTTTTCGGTACAATACCACCCAGAAGCATCGCCAGGCCCCCACGACTCGGAATACCTCTTCAAAAACTTCACAAAACTAATGACAAAACAAAAAAGAAAAAAAGCCCGAAAGTAGGATGGGCAACAAATCTTATCTGCCTATAAGCCAGTTGCCCACCCGTCGATGGATTCTTGAGGCCCTACGTCCTGATCCCACAAAGTCATAGAGGCGTAAATCCTTACTTAAGAAAGAGTTACGTTGCCAGAGCCTCTTATTAATTACGGTGTTCTCATTCCAGATATCAATAAAGTTAAAATTATTTTTAAAAATATTAAAAAACTTCTTGCTTTCATAAAATTAAAGTGTATTTCAATAAAATAAAAGCTGTGGTTGGAGTTTGTAGCTATGAACGATCAAATCCCAGAATGGATTAAGGGGCTATCAGAAGAAGACTGGCAGTTTGTAAAACGTCTTATTTTGGCTTCAGGGTCTCTAAAAGATGTGGCCCATCAGTATGGAATTTCTTATCCAACGGTCAGAATTCGACTAAACCGTCTTATTAAGAAAGTCCAGATACTGGGTTCTAAGAAGGTTCAGACTCGATTCCATCAAAAAGTCCAACTGCTCGTGGCTGAGGGGAGACTTGATCTTGTAACCGCCAAAACACTAATCAAAGCATTTGAAGATAATTCCAAGCGAAAGGAATAAAGTATGGAACAGTGGTTTGAACCTAAAACTGCAGGAATGATAGGCGCAATAATTGGAACTGCCTTAGGTTTAACAGGGGCTTTAATAGGATGCTCCTGTGGAATCTGTGTCCGTAAAGGTTGGAAGAAACCGATTTACACAATTTTTATTTCGGCCATAGCTATAAATATTGCTTTGCTGATCATGGGTGTGGTAGCGATCTATGTTACGCAGCCATACCACGTATGGTATTCATTCCTGCTTCCCGGATTTGTTGGAACCATCGTCTTTTCAAGTCTGTTTCCAGTGATACGTAAGAGATTTATCGAAAGTGAGATGAGGAAAATTCAAGCAAAAGATATATAGACAAGTTGTACATCTCCAGCAAAAGTTAAACAAAAAACCATCAAAAACAAGAAGGAAAAGTTTTTTATAACTTCGTACCCTTCGTGTCCTTCGTGGTAAAAAAATCCTGTCAAAAAATCCGTGGAAATCCGCGCAATCCGTGGTTATTAATGAATTTTGAATTTTGATTTGTAGCCACAGCATGGGTAACACAGTTACCCATCCTACGAGGCCGCTCTTGGCTGACTTAAAACGTTGTCAGGTCATACTCGATCTCGAGTCTGAGTTTGTGGTTTGCTTCTTCCTGGGCAATGCTTAGGAGCATGTCCCTTAGCTGCTGCGTCTTTGCCTTCGAGGCGAGGTAGGTATACAGCCAGTATGACTTCTTTTCCTTCTTCATACCTGCGGCGAGCATGTCGACATAGCTCATGTCCGACTCGAGCTGGACGTCCGCCACCCGCTCGGCTATACCGAGACTGCCAACATCTTCCTCGGTCAGCGTGATCTCACCTGCCTTGACTCGCTGGAGTTTTTTGCGGTGGTTTACTTCATCCTGAGCGAAGCCCTGCAGCGCCTTGCGGGTGTCAGGCCTGTCAACCCGGCCAACCAGCCCGTCATAAAAATTGTACGCCTCAACCTCCCGTGCGATCGCAAAGTCAAGAACCTGCTCTACCGAATTGAAGTTGTCCATATCAGAGTCCTTAACTGAAGCACCAATATGCATGGGTCGTAATCTCGAACGGACTACCGCCCTTCACAAACATTCTACCAACCCTGATCAGCCTCGATCGTGCGATTGTTGATTGCGCTCAGGACCTTTATTTTGGTTTCTTCGGGCAGTTTTTCTATGTATGCAAGGATTTCCATTTTTGCTTCGTGGCTGAAGGATGGGTTTTTTATGAGTATCAGGAGCACTTCTTCCTTGTCAGCCGGTGAGTAGAGTTTTTCGATCGCCGGTTTGGCCAGGCGTACCTGGGCGGCTTTGCTGAGGTCCGGCCTGCGGGCGATGGCCTTTAGTCCCTCGTACATTGCCGAATCGGATTTGAGCCTGCATACCGCGTCGATCTCGGCGAGAGTCGCCTCGACCTTGACATCCTTCTTACCGAACCAGTCCCCCCACAGCGGCTCTTTGGCCCGGGTGGGCGGCTGCGGCTGGGGCTCCTTGGCCCGGGCGGACGGCTGGGGCCCGGGCTCCTGCGGCCCGCCGGCCTTATCCCCGCCAAGGGCCTCCAGGCAGCCGGTAAGGGCCGCCATCGTCGCAATTAATACGATCACACGCAGAACACTTCGCATTCGTCTGTCCTCATTTTGCAGCCACTCTAAGCTCTTCAGGGTGGGCCAGGGCCCACCCTGCCTTTACTGACCCCTATACCACCATTGACCAGCCCAGTCTAAACGGCTGTCAGGCTATTGTCAAAACTTTCCTGTCTGCTGACAAACTGCGGTTATCCGCTGAATCAATCCTGTGCGTCGCCGCTGCCGCCGGTACTGCCGACGCTTTGAAGCACGGTCGATGCGCTCTTTATCATTCCGGCGATATCCGACAGATCCGACGGTATTATGAGCGTATTATTGGTTTTTGCCAGCTTGCCGAACTCGTTTAAGTACTGCTCGGCGATGCGGAGGTTGACCGCGTTGATGCCGCCCTCTTTGTTTATGGCTGTGGCGATCTCGCGGATACCGTTGGCTGTGGCGCCGGCGACCCGCTCGATCTCGAAGGCACGGCCCTCGGCCTCATTGATCCGCTTTTGCTTTTCGCCTTCCGACTGGGCGATCATCTCCTGCTTTTCGCCCTCGGCCCGGTTGATCTTCGCCTGACGGTCGCCTTCGGATTCGGCGATAGTGGCCCGCTTTTCACGCTCCGCACGCATCTGCTTTTCCATGGCGTCCTTAATGCTCTGCGGCGGCAGGATATTCTTGACCTCGTAGCGGGTAACCTTCACGCCCCACGCGTCCGAGGCCTTGTCGACGGCGTCGACGATCGCGCTGTTCATGATCTCTCTTTCCTCGAAGGTCTTATCGAGGTCGAGTTTACCCATCACGCTTCTCATCGTTGTCTGTGCCAGTTGTGTAGCTGCAAATGAATAATTGTTAATT
>DAOVVQ010000326.1 GCA_030637065.1 Planctomycetota bacterium | reverse complement strand
AGAGAGCCTGCCGAACGGGACACAAAGTTTTTTATCATTCTATAACCGCGTGGGCCAAGGCCCACCCTGCGCTCTCCCAAAACAGCATGGGTAACAAGTTACCCATCCTACGCGCCGGCGTCATAACGCATGCCACAGCGCAAACCCCACCATCGGTTTGCTTCGCAAACACGCTGCCACCCACATTCTAATCGCATTCTTTGCGGTTATCAGGCTGTTTCAGCTGGCTTTAGCATTGCTGCCAGGTCCTCGTCTACGTCGCCTGTGGGCTTAATTGCGAACTTCTCTACCAATACGTTCAGGACGTTCGGTGTAATGAAAGCCGGCAGGGTCGGTCCAAGTCGGATGTTCTCTACGCCGAGGTGCAGCAGTGTCAGCAGTATCGCGACAGCCTTTTGCTCGTACCATGACACTACGAGCGACAGCGGCAGGTCGTTCACACCGCAATCGAAGGCCTCTGCCAGCGCCACAGCGATTTTTATGACTGAGTAGCAGTCGTTGCACTGGCCCGTGTCCAGCAGTCGCGGGATTCCATCGATATCGCCGTAGTCGCGGGCGTTGATCCTGTATTTTCCACAGGCTGCGGTCAGTATTATGCAGTCGTCGGGCACCTTTTCCGCCAATTCGGTGAAGTAGTTTCTGCCCGGCTTGGCCCCGTCACAGCCGCCAATGAAGAAGAAGTGACGGATTTTGCCGGATTTTACGGCTGCGACGATCTTGTCGGCAAGGCCGAGGACGGCGGTGTAGTGGAACCCGGTGCTAAGCGTGCCCTGCTCGCTGTCGGTAAGCGGCGGCGCCGAGAGAGCCATTTCGATCAGTTCGCTAAAATCGTGATCCTCGATGTGCTTTACCCCAGCCACTCCCACAATGCCGCATGTGAACAGTCTGTCCTTGTACGAGTCCTTGGGGAGCATTACGCAGTTGGTTGTTATGAGGACCGGGCCGGAGAAGGCGTCGAATTCCGTCTTTTGGTTCTGCCAGGCGGTGCCGTAGTTGCCGACGAGGTGGTCGAATTTTCTCAGCTCCGGATAGCCGTGGGCAGGGAGCATCTCGCCGTGGGTGTAGATATTAATGCCCTTTCCTTCGGTCTGCTTGAGGAGTTCGTAGAGATCGAGCAGGTCGTGGCCTGTGATAAGGATGCCCGGGCCGGCCTTGGTTCCGCTGGGAACGGTCGCCGGTGTGGGGCTGCCAAATCTCTCGACGTGGACGTCGTTTAGCATCTCCATGACGCGGAGGTTCATCTCGCCGGCCTTAAGGACCAGGCCGAGATAGCGGCTGAGGTCGAAATCGACGTTTGTCAGCGTCGAGAACATCGCCTCGTGCATGAATGCGTCGACCTGCTCGTCGCTCTTGCCCAACTGGCGGGCATGGTACGCGTATGCTGCGATGCCTTTTACGGCAAAAACAAGGGTGTCCTGGAGGCTTTGGATGTCTTCGTCCTTGCCACAAACACCGACCTTTGTGCATCCGGAACCTCCGGCTGTCTGCTCACATTGATAACAAAACATGACTTCTCCTTTCAAATTTCAGTTGCCATTTTCCTGAAAGTAAACCGTTAAAATACATTTACAAATCAACCCAGTCAATAAAAATCCGGGCCCTTGGGCAAAAAAACGCCGATTTGGGCTATCAGTAAGACTGATGTGGTCTTATATAACATAGACGTACCACAATTGCAAGGGGCTGGTTCGATTTTTTTAAATTATTTTTGCAAAAGTTTTCTCCAGAAATGGCCATCGGCCTGGATCAGGGCGTCAGCCTCTGAAAAACTCTCGGCCCCAGCCGGGTACTTGTACGGCTCGGTGCGGTCCTCCGCCCATTTACGCAGGACCGGAGTCAACAGCCGCCATGCCACTTCCACATCATCCTGACGCATAAAGAGGGTCTGGTCTGCGACCATGCAGTCGAGCAGGAGCCGCTGATATGCCTCGGGGGCCTGCGCGGCGAAGACGTCGCTGTAGTTGAAGTTCATTGCCAGCGTGCTCATGCAGGCCTTGGAGCCGGGCCGTTTGGCCTGAAAGCTGAGGTTTATGCCTTCGTTCGGCTGGATCTTCAGGACGAGGACGTTTTCGGGCATCTCGTCGAGGCCGACGGAGGCGAACATCGAGTGGGGAACGTTTTTGAAGGTGATCGCTATTTCGGTCAGTCGCGTGGCGAGCCTTTTGCCGGTCCTGAGATAGAATGGCACATCCTGCCACCGCCAGTTGTCTATAAAGAGCCTCGCAGCCACGAATGTTTCCGTTGTCGAATCGCGCGGGATAGACGATTCCTGGATGTATCCGCAGGCGTCTTCGCCGCTGACGGTTCCCGCTGCATATTGGCCGGTTACGATCGACGCGGTCCATGAGTCCAGATCGATGGGGCGTATCGAGCGGAGGAGTTTTACCTTTTCGTCGCGGATGTCGTCGGCCTCAAAGGACGTCGGCGGCTCCATCGCCATCAGGGCGAGCATCCCGAGCATATGGTTCTGGAACATGTCGCGGAGGGCCCCTGCCTGGTCGTAATAGCCGCCGCGGCTGGCAATGCCTATCGATTCGGCGATGGTGGTCTGGACGTGGTCGATGTAATTACGGTTCCAGAGAGGCTCGAAGATCGCGTTGGCAAACCTGAACATCAGGATGTTCTGAACGGTCTCCTTGCCTAAGTAATGGTCGATCCGGTATATCTGCGACTCATTGAAGCTGCGGGTGATCCGGTCGTTCAGGGCGATCGCACTTTCCAGGTCGGTTCCGAACGGCTTTTCGACGACCAGTCTGGCCTGGGGGCATTTGCCCGTGGTTGAGGGCCTGGCCAGCCCCGCCCCTCCGAGGCCGTCGGTGATGGTTCCGTAAAGCGTCGGGGGAACGGCCAAGTAGAAGATATGGCATTTGTCGACGCCGAATTTCTCGTCGAGTTCGGTGAGGCGGGTTTTGATGGCTTCATAGAAGGCTGGGTCGTCGTAATTGCCGCTTACGAAGTGTATGCGTTCGATGAATCCGGCGACCTGTTCGTCAGCGGCACCCTCAGCAACGATGGATTGGCGGGCTATGTCGCGGTAGTCGTCATCGGACAGGGGCTTTCTGCCACATCCGACAAAATAAAACTGCTCCGCTAACAGATCGCGCAAATAGAGTTGAAACAGGCTGTCGAGCAGTTTGCGTCGGGTCAGGTCGCCCGAGGCACCAAAAACGACCAGCCCGCAAGGCTCGCCGGGGGTCTCGGCACAGATTATTTCCTGTTTGGTAACTGACGGCTCGATTACCGGCACTCTAATTCTCCTTATCATGAATTTCGCCACCTGGGGTTTCGGCGGCGGTCAGGAGCTGTTTCAGCTCGCCGGCGGCGGTGACAGGTTTGTTGCATACGAAATTTCGGCATACGTAAGCGGCAGCCTTCCCGTCTATCGCCTTTTGCTCCTTCAAAAACGGGGCAACCTGTTCTATTTCGGTCCCGGCGGAGCCCTGCTGGTGCATCAGCAGCACGGTTCTCGGCATGAACATTTGTCGGATAAGCCGGATCATTTCATTAGTATCGTCTGCGTCGGGGTTTCCTGCAATAACAATTTCGCGTCTGGGGCCAAGGTAAAAGTCCAGGGCTGTGAGCATCTCCGTGAAGCCTGCGGGCGATTGGGTCAGGCCCTTTGAAAAGGCATTGAGGACAGTTTCAGCCTGTCGGGTGAATTTCGGCTCCATGGTCAACTGACCCAGGCGCAGGAGGGCCAGGGCTGCGACGGAATTGCCGCTTGGGACGGCGCCGTCGTAATCGGGCTTGCTTCGGACGATCAGCTTTCCGCCATCGCTTCCGGTGAGGAAGAATCCGCCATTTT
>DAOVVQ010000260.1 GCA_030637065.1 Planctomycetota bacterium | reverse complement strand
GACATCGTGATCCTGGCCTGTTCGCCCGGTATGCGTCCCAGGCACCTAAAGGCCGCCGTCGAAGCGGGCAAAAACGTCTTCATGGAAAAGCCCGTCGCCGTCGATCCCGTCGGGATCCGTTCGGTGATCGCTTCTTCCAAACTCGCCAAAAAGAAAGGGCTCGGCATCGTCGCCGGAACCCAGAGACGCCACCAGGAGCACTACATCGAAGTGATGAAACGCATCCACAACGGACAGATCGGCGATGTCGTCGGCGGCCAGTTCTACTGGAACGGCGGCGGAATGTACGGCTGGGGCCCCAAGGACGACCCATCATGGACCGAGATGGAACGCCAGTGCCGAAGATGGTACTTCTACGCGTGGATCTGCGGCGACCACATCGTCGAGCAGCACGTCCACAACATCGACGTGATGAACTGGGCCTTTAACGACATGCCCGACCACTGCATGGGCGCCGGCGGAAGACAGGTTCGCACCGCACCGGAGTTCGGCAACATCTACGACCACTTCAACACCGAGTTCGAATTCGCCAATGGCGCAAGGGCGATGAGCATGTGTCGCCACTGGGAAGGCGCCGAAAGACGCGTCTCCGAGCGGATCGTCGGCACAAAGGGCGTCGCATACACCAGCGGCGGATACGCCTATATCGAAGGCGAAAAGCCCTGGAAGCATGAAGGCGACTCGCCCAACCCCTATGTAGTCGAGCACGCCGACCTCATCGCGAGCATCAGGAAAGGCAAGCCGCTAAACGAAGGCGAACGCGTCGCCAAGAGCACCTTGTGCGCGATAATGGGACGGATGAGCGCCTATACGGGCCGGGCCATGAAGTTCGAGTGGGCCCTGCAAAAATCGCAATTGGACCTGTCGCCGGCCAAGTACGCCTTTGGCGATCTGGAGACCGATCCGGTGGCGATTCCCGGCATAACCAAGCTTATATAACCAGACGACTAACGCAAATCAGCGAAAAAACCAGCCGACCGCAACGCCAAATACCGGGCGAAGCGGTCGGTTTTTTGTTGACAGACGACGCAGATGCTTTTATGTTGACAGACGATGGGGACGCTTTTCGAGCGATCTGCATATTTGAATTTTAACGATTTACTCTTTTTAGGACAGTACAATGCCATTTAAGACAATTGGTCTCTCAGACCCGCTGGTGCAGGGGATACTGGCGACGGGCTACACAGCCCCAACGGAAATTCAGTCAAAGGCGATCCCAGCGGCGATCGGCGGCAGCGATATCATCGGATGCGCCCAGACGGGCACCGGCAAGACAGCCGCATTTGTGCTGCCGATACTCGACCGCCTCAGCCACGCCCGCGCCGGGCGAAAACGCGCTGTTCGGTCGCTGATCCTGACCCCAACGCGCGAATTGGCTGTGCAGATCGAAAAGGCGATACTCGGCTACGGGCGGTTTACGAATCTCAAGGCCCTGGCGGTCTACGGCGGCGTCGGCATCGGCAACCAGATCAGAACGCTGTCACGCGGCGTCGATATCGTCGTCGCCACACCCGGACGCCTGATCGACCATATCGACCGCAAAACGATCAAGCTCGGCGATATCGAGATCCTCGTGCTCGACGAGGCCGACCGCATGCTCGATATGGGCTTCGTCAACGACGTCAAACGCATCGTCCGAGCCCTTCCCAAGAAACGCCAGACGCTGCTGTTTTCCGCGACGATCTCGCCGGAGATTCGCACATTAGCCGCGGGCATGCTCAAATCGCCCAAGACCATTCAGGTAGGCCGGGCCCGCAACCCCATCGACACGATCACCCAGCACATCTACTCGGTCGAAAAGCCGCTGAAAATGGACCTTCTGCTGCACATGATCGGCGAGTGGCGGATGTACAGCGTGCTGGTCTTCTCGCGGACCAAACACGGGGCCGACAAGATCAGCCGACGGCTCAAACGCGCCGGCATCGTGGCTGTCGCGATACATTCGGGCCGGACCCAGGGCCAGCGCCAGCGGGCGCTCGAGGGCTTTCGCAGCGGCAAGTACCAGGTCATGGTCGCCACCGATATCGCCGCACGAGGCATCGACGTCGAGGGAATATCGCACGTCATCAATTACGATGTGCCAACCCACGCCGAGGATTACGTCCACCGCATAGGCCGAACGGGCCGGGCAGCAACCACCGGCGACGCGATCACATTCGTTTCGGGCGAAGAGAAAAAGTACCTCCAGCAGATAAGCAAGTTCATAGAACATAAACTAACCGCACAGAAGTGCAAAACCTTCTCATACGTAAAATCCCCGCCGCCAGAGCCGCAGACCCCAAAAAAATCCAAACCAAAAGCCGAGTCCTCGAAACGAAAGGAAATGCCAAGAAGCAAAACCGCATCAGGAGGCAAAAAGCCATACCGGGGACAAAAAAAGAGAACCAAAACCGGAAACCGATCTCGACGACAATAAAATAACAACGATCTGATACGCATTGGGAAAAAATCTCGCGCCACGAATTTTAACAGCAGGAACACATTAAGTAGTTCTGCCCCGAAGAGCCTGCCCTGAGCGAAGCCGAACGGGGGCTGTTAAGCAGTTCTGCCCCGAAGGGGCTGTTAAGTTCAGCCCAGGGTAAGCGAAGCGCCACCCTGGGTAAACAAAACCCCGCATCCCTAAGATACCCTGAAAGGGTTATATAAAATCCTCACCAGGACAATGTGCATTATCTGCATGAATCAGGCATGAGTCGGTAGCGTGGGCCCCGCCCCCCTGACTAACCCCGCTCTTTAGAGCGGGGGGCCGGCATAACAACTCTCCCCCCAAAAGGGCTTTAGCCCTGCAATCAACTACCCAGCCGGCAAGCCGGGCCTTGGCCCACGCGGAAAGGTTAAAAATAAGCCACAGAGCCCCTGCCAAAGGGGACACACCCTTCACGGAGTTTTTCTAATTCTTTACTATTTTCGGTATGTTGCTCCGTTATCCGGGGGGACGGATTTGTGCCAGGCGATTACGGCTGAGCTTAGGCGTTTTGCCAGTTCCGGGCGTTTGTTTGCGAGATTGATTTTTTCGGCTGGGTCGGTATCGAGGTCGTAGAGTTGCGGATTAGAGCCGTTGTATTCGCAGAGCAGTTTCCAGCGGCCCTGACGCAGCGCCAGGTCGGGCAGGTTTTCGACATCGTAGAATGTTTCCCGGTCGGGTGGACGCCTAAAGAAGATCGTAGAGCTGCGTGAGGCCTCGGATCGGCCCAGGAAGGTATCGGTTAAGGGCTCGCCGTCGAATTTGACTTGTTTGGGCGGCTGGACGTCGGCGGCGCTGAGCAGGGTTGGCGCCAGGTCGATCGCGGCCAAGATGGATGTTCGGTTGACCGTGCCGGCCTTGCTGCTATCGATCAGTCCGGGGGCCCAGACGACCAGCGGCGAGCGGATGCCGCCTTCGTAGAGCATTGTCTTATTACCCCTAAACCCCCCTGCTGAGCCGGCTCCGGGTTCCGGGCCGTTGTCCGAGCAGATCAGGATTATGGTGTTGGAGCGGAGTTTTTTGCTGCCCTTGATATAGTCGAATAATACACCGAGCTGTCGGTCCATTGTTTCGAGAACGCCGAGGTAGAGGGTCTGTTTTTCGCCGTCGCCGCGTTTGGCCTTTGGCGGGAAGAATGGCGAGTGGACGTCGTCGGGCCAGAGGTTCAGGTAGAAGGGTTTGTCGTCGGCCTGGGCCTGCTCGATGAAATCCAGTGCTCCGGAGACGAATGCGGCTGTGACTTCGGAGCGGTCTTCCCAGCGGATCGGCCCGCTTCCGAGTTTGTCGGAGCCGAGGGCGTGTTTGCGCGGCGGTTTGCCGTCGTAAGCGTCGCAGAGAGGCAGTACGCGGGGTCCTAACCCCTCGAAATTGGTCAGCGATGTGTCGAATCCGTATTTGGTTATCAGCGGTGCTTCGCCGACGTCGCGCTGGCCGCCCATGTGCCACTTGCCGAAATGGCCGGTAGCGTAGCCCGCCTGCTTGAGTATCCGCGCCAGCATCGGCGCCTTCGGGTCGAGCCACTGGGCCATGCCGCGGGCTTTGTTCTGGGCCCGGTTGCTCAGATACGATGTGATCCGCCACCGCTGCGGGTACTGACCGGTAGAGATGGCAACACGCGACGGCGAACAGATCGGAGAGTTAACATAAAACTGCTCGAACCGAATCCCCTCGGAGGCGAGAGTATCGATGTGAGGCGTCCGGGCTTTCATATTGCCAAAACAGGAAAAATCCCCCCAGCCCATATCGTCGATGAAGACAAGCACAATGTTGGGCTTTTGCTTTTTATCCGGCCCAGGATCGGTGCCAGCGGCATTACATGCCGAGGTATTTAGCAGGACCAGCAGCATTAGCACCGTACAGGCAATGCGTGATTGCGTTTTGTTTGCGTTTTTCAAGTTCAACTCCAATAAAAAACCATACCATCTTCTTAATAGAAGCCGGGAAAGCAACACCACCATTCTATCAGGCTAACGATAAAGATACAAAACAAATTAATAACCACTCGCCGCTCGCCGCGGCGGAGCGAGTCGCAGGCAGGCGTTTGATTGCAGGGCTAATACCGATCCCCTTAAAAAAATGCGTGTCAGTCCGCCAGTAAGGGTGGCAGCGTGTTTGCACAGCAAACCGATGGGCGTTTACACACCGTCGCCCACCATCGGTTTGGCTTCGCCAAATCCCGATGTACATCGGGACCACCCTTGGAGGTTAGGCGTGAATTTCGAATCCGCTACGGAACCTCGAATACTCTTCGGAAATGGAATCCGTATATAGCGAACGTTACTGCCAACTGAAACCGTGAAGGGTGACGAAATGACCATGCCAGCAGACGCCAGTAATAGAATCTTTCTTTGCTGAAAATCCCGATCCGCCACATCGAGCGAACGAGGGCCCTGACGTTATGGAAATGGAATGTGGAGTTGCCCTTTTCGCAGGGCTGGTAATTCTTAAGAAAGGTTACTACCCGCTGGTAATAATGTTTCGGCGAATAGATCGTCTGGACTACGTTTTTGTAACCCTTCATCAGGACCTCGTGGTTCATCTTCGGAATAAAGTTCATCGAATAGTCGGTGTTGTCGCCCGTTGCATCGTTTAGCAACCGGTTCTCACTGATCATCCGTTTATGAAGTTGTGTTCCGCGAGGAGCATTCAAGAGACCCACCATCGCCGTTACAATGCCGCTTTGCTGAATGAATTTTATCAGATTGTCAAAGACCGACTCGAGGTCGCTGTCAAAACCCAGGATAAAACCGGCCTGAACCTGCATCCCGTATTGCTGGATCTTCCTGACGCACTCGATCATATTGCGACCTTTATTCTGGGTCTTATTACACTCGGTCAGGCTTGCCTCATCGGCTGTCTCGATACCGATAAATACGCAGTCAAAACCCGCCTTCGTCATCAGGGACATAAGCTCGTCGTCGTCGGCAAGATTGATCGATGCCTGTGTATTGAATGCGAAAGGATGCTTCTTGTCGGTCATCCACTCGATGATCGCCGGCAATATCTCTTTTTTCAGCTTTTG
>DAOVVQ010000034.1 GCA_030637065.1 Planctomycetota bacterium | reverse complement strand
GGCTATCGCACGGTGCTCGGGGTTTATGTTATCACCCCAGAGCAGATTTGTCCATTCCATCTCGTCGCTGTCGTGGTCGTAAAGCTCCTCGCCGCCGTCATGGTAACGGATGTATCGCCATCGCTGGTCTCTCAGGGCATGGTTATTGCGATTGCGTGTCGAAAGGGCCGGGTAGTTCCACTCGGCCTCGGGGTTCTTGAGCAGAGGGATAATGCTCCTGCCGTCATTGTCATCCTTCGGAGGCAGCGAGCAAAGCTCGAGCAGGGTCGGATAGATGTCCATAAAGCTCACCGGGCGGTAGCATTTGTTGCCGGGCCTGGTCAGGCCGGGGACCGAGAAGAACAGCGGCGCCTTTGTCGCCTCTTCCCACGGCGTAAATTTGGCATAATGGAGTTTTTCGCCCAAATGCCAGCCGTGGTCGCCCCAGAGAATAACGATCGTGTTGTCTTTGTACTTACTCTCATCGAGTGCATCGAGAACGCGACCGAGCTGGGCGTCGGTAAAGGAGATGTTGGCCAGGTAGGCGGCGACGGTATCGCGCCAGGCATCGGCTGCCATGACATCGCCATATTTACCATCGGGGGCGGCGATCTTCACTCCCTCCGGCGGAATGTCGTCGAGGTCATTTAAGTTAACCGTCGGCAGGGTAACGCTCTCGGGCGGATACATATCGAAATATTTCTCCGGCACGTGCCACTTGACATGCGGTTTGTAGAGACCGCAGGCTATGAAGAAGGGCTTGTCGTGGTCCTGCTGGAGTTTTTCGATGGTCCAGCTTGCGACCTTGTAGTCATCCATCTCCTCTTCGGCGGCGACGATCGGACCCCATGAGAAAGTGCTGGCTGTGCCGTAACGCGGGTGGTCCGTCTGTGCGGGCAGGTCGGGGCCTTTGGGGGTATATTCATCCCACGCGTTGGGATGAGTGTCCGTGTATGGGCCGTGATAGATCTTTCCCCTGCCGATGGAGTGATAGCCGTGTTCCATGAAATACATAGGGATGGTCTGCGCCTCCGGCAGGAAGTCGCGCCAGCGGTCCTTGTTGTCATAGACGCCGGACGTCGACGGCAGGATGCCGGTCATGAGGCTGCAGCGCGAAGGATTGCAGACGGGTGCAGCCGAGTGGGCATTAGTAAACAGGACCGACCTTGCGGCGAGCCGCTCGAAATTAGGCGTTATCGCATCGGGATGACCGCCCATCGGACTGATCCAGTCGTTGAGGTCGTCAACGGCAAAGAAGAGCACGTTGGGATGTTTGGGCCCAACGCTGGCCTGGAAGCCTTTGTTGGAAAGCAAATATCCGCCGCCGCCAACCGCGGCACACTGCCGCAAAAAATCACGTCTATTCATAATGCTATCCTCCCTTAAACGCTCAACTAAATACTGGATACTGGATACTTGCCCTAATAATTAATCTCCGGCAGCCATTGAGCCAGGTCATTGGCTATCGCCCGATGCTGCGGATCAATGGTACTGCCCCAGAGCAGATTTATCCATTCCAATTCGTCGTTATCGTGGTCGTAAAGTTCCTCGGTGCCGTCGTAGTAACGGATATACCGCCACCGCTCGGAGCGAATTGTGTGATTAAGTCTGCCGTGCGTCGTAAGGGCCGGTCGCTCGCGCTCCGCCTTTGGGTGCTTTAAGAGCGGCAAAAGGCTTTGGCCTTCGAGTGCATCGTTTGTGCTTAACCCGCACAGGTCTATCAGCGTCGGATAGATATCGATCAGCCCGACGGGCCGGTCGCATTGCTGGTTGCCCCTGGTTACTCCGGGCGCCGAGATCATCAGGAGATTGTGCGTTGCCTCCTCCCAAAGTGCGAATTTCTTCCAGTGCAGTTTTTCGCCTAAGTGCCAGCCGTGGTCGCTCCATAGCACGATGATCGTGTTGTCGCGATGGGGGCTTTCGTCAAGTGCATCGAGCACGCGGCCGACCTGGACATCGGTAAACGCCCCGGAGGCAAGATACCCAGCTACACCGTTGGCCCACTCACCCTTATTGACGATGGTATTGTGCGTGTTGGGCTTGGCCATATTAATGCCTTCCGGCGGGACGTCGTCGAGGTCGTTTTCGTCCATTTCGGGAAGCGTGATCGTGGCTGGGTCGAACATGTCGAAATACTTTTGCGGCACGCACCACGACAGATGCGGTTTGTAGAACCCGCAGGCCAAAAAGAAGGGGCGGTCGTACTGCTTCTGTAACTGCTCGCCCGCCCATGTGGCAACTTTATAATCGTCCATATCCTCATCGGTACCGATGACCGGGCCCCACTTGATATTGCTTGTGGGATTGCCGTATCGGGGATTGGTCTCATCAGCCGGCGGGTCGCTGCCCTTGGAGATATACTCGTCCCAGGCTCCGGGATTCTTGTCGGGATACGAGCCGTGATAGATCTTACCGCGTCCGATCGCCAGGTACTCGTTGGCCATGAAGTGCTGCGGAATAGTCACCGCGTCCGGCAGCAGCGGACGCCACGGATCGCCGTTTTTGTAGACGCCCGACGTCGACGGCAGGATGCCGGTCATCAGCGCCGCACGAGATGGATTGCAGGCTGGGGCTGCGCAGTGGGCGCTCGTAAAGAGAACGCCGCGTTTGGCAAGGCGGTCGAGGTTAGGCGTCTTCGCATCGGGGTGGCCGCCCATACAGCCGATCCAGTCGTTCAGGTCGTCGATGGCGATGAACAGCACGTTGGGCTGCTCAGGCCCGCTGCGGACATCGAGCGACCGGTTGCTCAGCAGGTATCCGCCAGCGGCAACTATGCCAAAGGTCTTCAAAAAATCACGTCTTTTCATTCTATCTCCTATGTAATATATCCTTCGAAAGTAGTTTTTAGCGGGTCCTCGGTCCTGATCATCCATGCCAGCAACTCTCCGCGCAGACGGCTTAACTGGTCCGCATACGCGGGGTCGGCGGCAAGATTGCTCAGACCGTCGGGATCTACCGCGAAATTGTACAATTCCTCCGGCACACGATAGAGAAACAACTCGACCCTGGCGGCGATCTCCGGATCGGTCTCGGCGGCGGCTATCATCGCATCCATCGTAAGTCCGCTCTGCGATTCATTCTTAAACACCGTCTTGCCGTCGGACCAGCCGTTATAGATATAACCGAAATCCTTGTCCTGCACGCACCGCATCTCAAAACGCCGCTTGCCGCTGGTCTCATGAAAGACGGTAAAGACCTTATCACGCCCTTCCTGCTTGTCGCCGCGAAGAACCGACGCAAAGGACCTCCCATCCATCCCATCCGGAGCGGGCACCGAGGCAAGGTCCAGTACCGTCGGCATATAATCGATGCCGGAGATGAAATGCTCGCTGTCGACGATCCCCTCCCTGACCACGCCGGGCCAGCGGACTATCCACGGCGTCTTCGTGCTGTTAAGGTAGCAATTCGTCTTGGCAAAGGGAAGCGCCATCCCGTTATCGCTAAAGAACATAACGACCGTATCGTCCTCGAAACCGGTATCCTTCAGCGCCCTTAAAACCTCGCCGACTATCTCGTCGCATCGGTGTACCGAGGTGAAATACTGCGACATCTCAAGGCGAACGTCCGGCAGCTCCGGCAAAAAACCCGGGATCTCGGCCTCATCTTCGGTGATCTGGCGGCTGAAGGGCAGGCTCTCGCCCCACTTATCCATCTCCTGCTGGCTGTCGGCAAAAGGCCGGTGCGGGTCCTGCGAATTGGCCATCAGGAAAAACGGTTTATCCGCTGATCGCGCCGACTCGAAGAACGCCTTTGCATAATCGTAAAACAACGCCGGCGAACGGCCCCTGCCCAACTCGCTGCCCTCGATATAGTAATCCCAGCAGAACTTCTCCCGCGGTTTCAGGTGGCTGTTCTTGGCTATGATCCCGTTGGTATAACCGGCCTGGCAGAGATGCTCCTGCAAGGTCGGCACATCTATATCGATCGGCTCGAAGCCCTCAGCCCCGTTTCGATGCGGATAGCGACCGGTCATCCAGACCGAACGGCTCGGCTGACAGACCGCGATCGTCACATGCGAATGAATGAACTGCACCCCCTCACTGGCCAACCGGTCCATATTAGGAGTGATCGACTCTATCCCGCAGCCATACACCCCAGCCGAGTTATAGTTCATATCGTCAGCGGTAATAAGAAGTATATTAGGCCGTTTGGCGCCGAACTTGACGTCCAGACCGCGATTGCCGAACAAAAAGCCGCCAACCCCGACCAAACCGCAACTCTTCAAAAAATCACGTCGATTCATTGATATCCTCTCTCCACCGCCTTCTATCCTTAAACATTGTACATTTTTTTCGCCGCTTCCGGGATTGCCGGGAACGGGTCGCTTGTCTTTTGCTTCCACATATCCATTTCCGCCTGCATATCGGCCCTGACCTGAGCGAAGGTAGCATTGCCGATGAGATTATCCATTTCATACGGGTCCTGCTCCAGATCGAACAGCATCGCAGGGACCGGTTCGCTGCCGGTTTCATCCGAATAAACGACGTACTTATACCTGCCCTTGACCACGGCCCGCCACCATGACTTTATGCTCTCTTCGATATAGATCGATTCGTCGGCCATACTGCGGCCAATAAGGGCGGCGGCGGATTTGTCCTTGCCCGTACAGGTCGAAGGAACCTCCAATCCGCAGAGCGAAAGTATCGTCGGCATAAGATCGATCGTACTGATTAGATTAGTTGCGACAGCGGCCTTCTTAAGCCTGCCCGGCATTCGCATCAGGAGCGGAACGTGGCTGGACTCCTCTTCCGGCTCGTTCTTATTGCTCTTGCCGTGCGAACCGCCCATATCGCCGTGGTCCGAGTTAAATACCACCAGCGTGTTATCCTCCAGCCCCAACTGCTTTACAGCCGCCATCAGGCGACCGAATTCGTGGTCCAGCGAGGTACACGAGCCGAAATACTTTGCCTGCCTGGATCCGTTGAGGGACGTATCGTTCGGGCGAAAGACGATCTGGCTCTCATTGTATATGTCGAACACCGGATTTGGCGTTAGCGGCCCGTGCGGCGGGCCCCACGATACAAAGCAGAAGAAGGGCTTATCCTTATTCGCTGTCATAAAATCGATCGCATAGTCCGTCTGGAGCGTTGGTTCGTATTCGCCCTCCGCCGAAACCTTGACGCCGTCGTTGGTAAATGTCCCCGTATTGAAATAGGAGTGGCCGCGGTTGAATCCGACGAAAGTCTCAAAGCCGCGTCGCCTCCAGTTCGGCGGCACAAAGCCCGGCTTAGCTGTGCCGTCCATGTGCCACTTGCCGATATAATGACTCTTATAACCGGCCTCGCTGAAACCGTGAGCGATACACCGCTGGGCTGGAGGTGTCATGAGGTCATTGTCGATCATGCCCGTCTCATGCGGAAAGCGGCCCGTAATAAGAGAGGCGCTATTCGGAGTACACCGCGGGTGGGCCGTATAACAGCGGGAGAAACGCACACCTTCTTCGGCAAGTTTGTCGAGATTCGGCGTCTGAACGACCGGGTCGTTATTTTCGCCGTGACTGACCGAACAGAACCGCCACTGGTCCGCCAGAACGAACGGCACATTAGGCCGCCTCGTAGTAACGCTGACATCCATACTGCGATTTGACAGCACAAAGCCGCTGGCCCCAGCCATCGCACCACTCTTCATAAATTCCCGTCGGTTCATCCGCATCATTGCTCTCTTAGCCCCTTTCAAGACTTAAACATCGTACATCTTCTCGGCCTTAAACGGCGGGTCCGGGAATACATCTCCGGTCTTTTGCTTCCAGATATCGATCTCCGCTAAAAGCTCCGCCTGCGTAGCGGCGTGTTCAGGCTCGTCGATCAGATTAGCCAACTCATACGGATCATTCGATAGATTAAACAATTTCGTAGCCACCTGCTCGCCGCCATTGTTTTCAACCACGAGTTTATGCGGCCCCATAACCACCATCCGCCAGTTGGCCCCAACCTCCGAATAGATCGACTCGTCCGCGAGCCTCCCCCTTGCCATCGCCGCAGCCGACTTATCCTTGCCCGAACAGGTTTTTGGCACCTCAAGACCGCACATCGACAGCAGCGTCGGCATAAGATCGGCTGAGCTGATTAGATTGTCCACGCGATCGCCGTCTTTCAAACGCCCCGGCCAGCGCATGATCAGCGGAATATGACACGATTCCTCCTCCGGCTGGCCTTTGTGATCGATGCCGTGCGAACCTATACAATCGCCGTGGTCGGCACTAAAGACGACCAGGGTGTTTTCCTCCAGGCCAAGGGCATTTAGTGCCGTCATCAGCCGACCGAATTCATGGTCCAGCGAGGTGCAGAGGCCAAAGTACTTTGCCAGTTTGTCCGAATTGTAACCAACCATATTCGGACGCGGCACTATCTCGGCAGGGTCATAAATATTAAACTCGTCCGGCGGAGTATAAGGCGTATGCGGCGGACCCCACGACACATAGCAGAAGAACGGCTTATCTTTGTTGGCCGTCATAAAATCGATCGCCAGGTCCGTCTGGAACGTCGGCTCGTAATCGCCCGGCGTACCTATCGGTTTACCGTCATTGGAAAACGTCGGCGTGTCGTAATAAAAATGCCCGCGGTTAAACCCCTCGAACGTGGTAAAACCGCGACGACGCCAGCCCTTGGGAACAAAACCCGGCTTGGCCTCGCCATCGACATGCCACTTGCCTATATAGTGCGTCCGATACCCGCCCTCATAAAAAACCTCCGCCATACACCGCTCGGTAGGCGGGATCATCAGATCGTTCGTGATCATACCCGTCTGGTGGGGCCACCTGCCCGTGATTATGCTCGTCCGATTCGGGGTGCAGACCGGGTGGGCCGCATAACAACGCGACCAGCGAACGCCCTCCGTTGCCAATTGGTCAAGGTTAGGCGTCTGGACAACCTCATCGTGATTAGCGCCGTGGCTGAACGCACAGTCGCGCCACTGGTCGGCTAAGACAAACAAAACGTTGGTATACCGCACCCGAATACTCACATCCAGACCGCGATTGGACAATAACAGCCCACCCGCTCCCATAGCAACAGAGCATTGCCTCAAAAACTCACGCCGATTCATTACCATCTATTCGACTCCTCTAAAATAAGCCACAGATTCAAAAGAAACACTAAATTCTAATATCTAAATCCTAAACAAGTCCAACATCATAATTCCCAACATTCAAAACAGTCCGCAAAAGCGGGTACAGGTACAACCTGCCTTTCGGCAGAACGATACCAGTCCCCGTTTTTGCTGCACAGAGCCACAGAGGACACAGAGGATTCAGAGATTCTTTAACTCTGCTTCTATAATTCTATGATTCTTTGCTTCTCTGCTTTTTTACTTCTTTAATTGTTTGCTTCTGTTTTTATAATCCGTGCAATCCGTGAAATCCGTGGTTAAAAATCCCTTCGATATTCAAGCACGCACGCAACGTCAGCAATTATCGCACTCTATCGAATCCATTATCGCCTGCAATCGAGCCCGGGCCTCCTGGGCCTCTGCGCTGCCCTGGCTGGGGCCGATCGGATTTTCTTCTAATACATCGGCGTCGATGTCATAAAGCATATTCGCCTGACCGTGACTACCCACATCGTAAAGCTTCCAACGCTTATCCCGCACAAAACGCTTCAGCGTCTGCCCGAGGTTCCTTCGATACCATATATGTATATATCCTCGCGGATTGCCCTTTTCGCCGCGGACCTGCGGCAGAAAACTTACCCCGTCGATCTTGACATTCTTCGGGAGCGGCGCCCCAGCCGCTTCAGCTAACGTCGGCAATATATCGGCAAAATCAATAATATCCTCACAAACCCTGCCTTCCTGCGACATTCCCTTCCAGCTGGCGATATATCCGACCCGCGTACCGGCGTCGGTCGTCTTACCCTTGCCGCCCTTGATACTCGAACCGTCGTCCATTTGGGAAGTTATACCTCCGTTTGTCCCGTTGTCGCCCGCCCAGATGATCAGCGTCTCTTCGCTGGCACCGATCTCATCGACCTTGTCCATGATCCGCCCGACCATCTTGTCCATATATTCGACCATATCGCCGTAGAAACGGGTGTCACTGATAGACTGGCCCCACTCCGGGCTGTCCGGCGTCGGCTCGAAGGGGTTGTGAACGAGCGCCATCGGATAGTAGATAAAGAACGGGTTGGCGTCCTCGCCCTTGTGCCGGTCGATAAAATCAACCGCATAGTCGGTGTGCATGTCGGGACCGTACTTGCCCTGGTTTGTTGTTTCGTCAAGCACTTCGCCGTTTTCAATGATCAAAGGATCGGCAAAACGCGAACCCTTCGGCTTGATGAAATCCTCCATGTGCCACAAATGATACTCGTCGAAACCAGCCAGATTCGGACCGGCCGCCCCTCCGCCCATTAGCTGCCACTTGCCGACAATACACGTATCATAATCGACCGCCTTTAGCATGTGAGCAAAGGTCCTCTCACGCAGATCGAACACGCCGAAGTTGGTATAGTTGCGGAAATTGTACCTGCCCGTCATAATCTTGGTCCGCGAAGGGGTACACAACGGCTGAGAGTGACCGTTCGTAAACTTAACGCCCCCCCGCGCAAGCTCGTCGAGCCGCGGCGTGCCGTAAGATACGCTGCCGTAACAACTGAGGCTCTCATAACCGATATCGTCAGCCATGAACACAATAAGGTTAGGCTTTTTGCGACCGGTACGCAGCTTCATCCCGCGATTGGAAAGCAAAACCCCGCCTGCTCCCAATACCGCCGAACAACTCTTCAAAAAGCCGCGACGAGTCAAACCATTAGAACTCATATCCTCATCTCCTGTTCTTCAGTATACAGTATTCAGTAACCAGTATTCAGTATTCAGTATCACCCCGGCCTATCAGTCATCCCGAGCGAAACCGAGGGATCCATTAAAACACCACCGCGAAGCGGCTCCTGATCCCAAAAACTCACAATAAGCCACAGAGCCCACAGAGGGCACAGAGTTTCTTTAATTCTAATCCGTGAAATCCGCCCGGCTGCGACGCGCTCCGCCGCGGCGAGTGGTTTCAAATATCTTCGTTATTCGATATTCAAAGCTCCCATAGCATCCGTCGTAACGCAATGCCAACCTATCGATCAGCCATATAGGGCAGGCTCTTAGCCCACGCGGAATACTTTTTTCCCATTTCATCTACCACAAAGGATCCATCATCTCAGATTCCCACGCCGCATACAAATTCTCAAGCTCGGCCAGAATATCCGACCGCTCCACAGCCATATTCTGAGATTCGCCAATATCATTAGCCAGATCGTAAAGCTCCGACTCACCGCTGTCATGCGTTAGTTTCCAGTCGCCCTTACGCATCGCATATTTGGAACCCTTACGCCAGTAAAGCGTATCGTGAGGATCGCCCTGCCTTCTGCCCTTAAGATATGGCAGCAGATTGACACCGTCGATCACCCGGTCATCGGGGACCTTGGCATCGCCCGCTGCCGCAGCCGTCGGAAGGATATCGAGAGCGATCGCGGTGCCGTCATAAACCGTCCCCTGCGGCAGACGCGACGGCCACTTGACTATAAACGCGACACGAATACCGCCCTCGTACATCGAGCCCTTCTGTGCACGCAGCGGCAGATTACCCGAACCGTTACTACCCGCCCCGCCGTTATCGTTAACAAAGATGACCAGCGTATCGTCCTCGAGCCCCAATTGCTCGACCTTATCCAGGACCGCCACGATCCCGTCATCCATCGCCGTAAGCATCCCCGCATAAGTCCTGCGCGTAGGATCAGCAATATGCTCGAAGCTGTCCTGATAACGCTCCGGTGCCTGCATGGGAGTATGCACCGCGTTATAGGCAAGATACAAAAAGAACGGCTCATCCTTATGACGGTCGACGAACGCAACCGCCTCCCGATTGAACGCGTCGGTCAGATACTCCTGCTCATTTACCGGCTCGTAGCCGCGCAGGATCGGATTAAACGACCCGAGAAGCGGATCGATATAAGTATGATTGCCGTGTAGAAAACCGAAGAACTCATCGAACCCGCGCTTAAACGGATGAAAATGCGAATTAAGCCCCAGATGCCACTTACCGATCATACCGGTAGCATAACCAGCCGACCTCATCACATCGGCGATCGTGATCTCAGTAACCGGCAGGCCCCTGATCGGATCGGGCCCTTCAGGTGGCGGCGGCTTTGTATTATCTTCATACCCGAACCGGTTCTGATACCGACCCGTTATCAAACCGGCACGCGTAGGGCTGCAAACCGGACACGATACATACCCATTCGTAAAGCGAACGCCCCCCGCTGCTATCCGGTCGATACCGGGCGTGGGAATATCCGTCCCCCCATAGCACCCGACATCGGCATAACCCATATCATCACTTATAATAAGAATAACATTAGGCCGGCGACCAACCCGAACATCAAGCCCGCGGTTAGAGAGCATAACCCCCGCCGCCCCCAAAACACCAAGCTGCTTAAGAAAATCACGTCTGTTCATGATTCAGTATCCAGTATCCAGTATCCAGTATCCAGTATTCAGTATTCAGTTCCATATTCCTCCGGCCTCTCCGTCATCCCAAACACCCAATTGTCATCCCGAGCGCCCAATTGTCATTCCCGCGAAGGCGGGAATCCAGCTTAAAACACCACCGCGAAGCGGTTCCTCACTTCGACATTCGAAATTCCTTGTTCGATATTCGATATTCATAGGCTCCCATACCATGCGCCGCAACGCCAAACCAGCATTCATCCTCACCCTTGATACGCCGGATTATGCTCCGTAGGAACCGGCGCACCTATCTCTTCGCGCCAGGCGACCATGTCGGCCAAAAGCTCGTCGCGCTTGGCTGGCATGGAATCGGCCAGATTGTTACTCTCGGCGATATCCGCCTCAAGATCGTAAAGCTCGAGCGCAGGCAGTGGCCCGTCGCCGAACTCCAGCTCCTCGAAATACTGAAGCAGTTTCCACTTGCCCTTTCTTATGGCACCAACGGGCTTGGTTCTAAAAGAAGTATCTCTGGCGCCGGAGGCGTTACTTCCCTGCAGATAGGTCGGAAAATGCCAGAAAAGCGCTTCCCGGTCCAGCTTCTTTTCGCCCTTCAATAGCCCCGCAATACTAAGTCCATCTAACACTTTTCCGCTGGGCCATGGAGTGCCGCTTACTTCGAGGAAGGTCGGAAAAAAATCAACGCTATTGACCGGCTCGTCACAGGTAGAGCCCGGTTTCGTCACTCCCGGCCACCGAACGATCATCGGCACGCGTATGCCGCCCTCATAGAGCATCCCCTTGGCACCTCTCAACGGATAATTCGATGTCATACCATGCGGCCCGCCGTTATCAGAGTAGAATATCACCATCGTATTATCCCTGATCCCCAACTCGTCGATCTTCGCCAAAAGCCTGCCGACGCCGTCATCCGTGTGCTCGGTCATCGCCGCATATTTCGGCTGATCCTGCCCGTGCCAGGGAGTCTTGGACTCATATTTAGCCGTCATCTCCGCTGTCGCCTCGATCGGGCTGTGAACGGTATGGTGTGACATATAGAGCATGAAAGGTGCGTTGTCTCTTACCGCAGTTTCCACAAAATCTATCGCATGATCCGTAAACGCCTCGATCCTCTTCGGGTCGACATCGGGCTCAGACGGTATCTCCTCGCGGGCAACCGCAAAACCAAAACCCTGCGACTGGGGCAGGAACTGGTCCTTCTTGCCCAAGTGCCACTTACCCACGCACGCCGTCGCATAACCGCCAGTCTGCAGGGCGTCGGCGTATGTCACCACCTCCGTGGCAAGATCGGTATTATTGTCAACCGGTATCAATCTTTCTTTTGCCGGGTTTCGTGAAGAAGTTCCGACGGTGAAGACGCCCGTCCGAGGTCCGTATTGACCCGAAAGCAAGGTCGCCCTGGTAGGCGCACAATTCGGGGCGCAGGTATAGGCGTTCGTAAAGACCATCCCTTCCCGGGAGAGCTTATCGATGTGTTTGGTTTCATAATAACCGCTGCCCATGTAGCTGGTACCGGTCCAGCCCATATCGTCGATAAAGATAAAGACAATATTAGGCCGCCCCTGCCGGCGACGAACATCCAAAGCCTTATTGGACAATAGCAGCCCGCCAGCTCCCAAAGCCGCACAACTCTTCAAAAAATCACGTCGATTAATCAGCTTCACTATTTGACTCCTGATCGGTATCCAATCAAAATATTCTGTTACTCATCTTCCTCCGCGGGACGCGTGCCTTCAAAAGGCCCCCATAAGTCGTAATTAGGATTTTCTATTAATAAGTTTTCCCACGTATTAGGGTCATAGTCCGGATTCGGATCTATTGGCATACGGGCACCTACTTCCGTCAAATACCGGAACAATTCTTCAGAAAGTTCCTGAGCTCGCGTCGGATTACTCGGAGTGATATTGTGATATTCACCTATATCAGTGCTCAGGTCAAACAACATGTTCGGATCAAAACCCGCGGGCATAAACACACTCGTCCCATAGAAGTACATTAATTTGTCCGAACCGGATATGATAGCAGAACTCGGTATTTCATTTCGGTAGTGCGGGCAGTGGAAATACAGGTAACGGTTCAGAAATTCCGTGCTGGGTGTTTCACCTCGCATCAGAGAGGCCAGGCTGACTCCGTCAATGCCAGGAAGTTCTGTTACCGGATCACCTCCGGCCCATTCCACAAATGTCGGCAGGAAGTCATAATGAATAACATTGGCCGTACTGACCGAACCGGCCGGAATGTCCGGACCGGTCGCGATCATCGGTACCCGCAGACCGCCATCCCAGACCCACCACTTTGCTGAGTGCAGCGGCTGGGCAAGTCCTGACAATTCGTCAAACTCCTTCTGGCGATAGCCGTTATCTCCGACCATGATTACGTAGGTATTGTCGGCAATTCCCAAGTCTTCAAGTTTCTGCATAACAGCACCAATGCGGCCGTCCATATCCTCTCCCATACCGAGCCAGACGGCTGGGTCGGATTTGTAACTAATATTGTCCGGGTCCGTTTCGCCGCCGTTATAGGCAACCACCTCCGGGAGGTTCTGGTATTTAGCACGCGTTTCGGGCAGGCACTCACGTCCACCGTGCATCGCGTAATGGGAAATCTGCACATAGAAGGGTCTTTGAACCGCTACCTGTTCTTCCATGAAGTCCATCGCTCGCTCGGTAATGCTGAACATCAATTTGGGATCGCCGGGCACTTGTGTGTTACCCTCGTTATTAGTCGTTTCTCCATCGTGTGCGATATACCCTTCATCACTGGCAGAGCTGTACATATGCCATTTACCAAAGTGGGCGCTGGCATATCCATGTTTCTTTAATGCCTCAGGAATCGTGGTCTTATCCGGATCGATCCACTTATCCGAACCATTGGAAACCACTGGCAAGCCTGCATATTGATCTCTTGTGTCATAGTAATCCGTCTGCGTAACGAGTGTATAACCGGTTCGCGCCGTGCTCATACCGGTCTGAAGGCAAACGCGCGAGGGTGAACACTGAGGAGCGCCCGCATAGGCGTTCTGGAACTTCATCCCGTCAGCAGCCATCTGCGACAAATTCGGCATTTGCAATAACGGGAAAAACGAATTTGCCCTGCTGTCTTCCATGGCAACCGGCGAACCGTTCCATGCCCAGTCATCAACGAAAATCATAACGATGTTGGGTATTTTGGATAACCATTTTGAGGAGAAAGCGGTTAAGTCGCCTTCATCGACACCGCAATCATCATCCATATTGGCGATGTTGACGCAGTCCGGCTTCATCCATTCACGGGTCAATATAGATAAATCGTTCATATCGACAAAGCCGCTGTCATCCAAATCGGGGTCATGAATTGATAGAAGATCAGTCGTTGCGTTTGCCGGATCAGAAGCGGTACCGACATTCGGGGTCGGTGTAATGGCATCGCGCATCTGAACGGTATAGGTATACTGCGTATTCGGATCGAGTTCGGTGTCTGTATAACTTACAGAGGTTTGCCAGCCGCTGTCACTGCCGCCGGGGTTGCCCGAGGTCTCAGCAAAATAGTACTCAACCGGATCCGTTTCATCAGAGCCGATCGCAGCGGCCATTACAATCGAATCGATACCTATAGCATAGGGAGTCGTCGCAAATGCAGCCGGATTGGGCAACGGTGCGAAAGTATCAACACCAACCAATCCCCAATTGAACTCCGTATCGGTTCCGGTATCCGCTGTGTTCGCCCTCAATACATTAGAACCGCCGCCCGGACGCACGTTCAAACCGTTTCCGACATTTCTCAAGCGGATTTTTCCGCCGCCAAGGTCGATCCATTCAAAAAGTACGTTTGGGTCGGTTGTCGATGTAGTGTTGGCTTTCAACTTTTTTACGTCGTCAGTATCGACTTTGGCATAGTTTGAGTTGACCACCGATTTCAGCAGGATATTCCCGCTGCCGGCATCTTCGACAATGTACTGCTCATTCGTATCAACCAATGAGACGTTCTTCGCTGCCAGCCAATTTCCATTGGCTGGGTCCATCGTCACATATGAGTTCGTTGAGACCGAGTACAGCCAAATGGTACCGCCAACCGGAGCAGCGGCCTGTGACATACCCACTACGGCTAATAAAAGAATCGAAACAATAGCAGCTTTTTGGTTCACAACAAATTTCCTATCGATAAATATTTACTCTTATTTCTTCTTGCCACATTTCAGACCATAATGCCACCCACGCCGCACTATCCGACATAATCCGGATTCGGCACAGGCATATGCGCATCGACCGAAATCCGCCAGTTCCTGAGCATCTCCGCAAGTTCGTCCCGCTTAGCCGTCTGAGTGCCGGACAGATCGTTCGTTTCGCCGATATCGTCGGCCAGGTTATAAAGCTCATATCTGGCTGGGTCGCCCTGGTCATATTCGAAATATTCCAGCAGCTTCCAGTCGCCCTGCCGAACCGCGCCGACCGGCGTGGTATGATGATAATGAGGATAATGCCAGAAGATCGCATCCCGGCCAAGGCCGCCCCTGCCCTTGAGCAATCCTGTAATACTAAGACCGTCTATCGGGAGGTCCTCAACGTCCTTAACACCGGCGATATCGAGAACCGTCGGATACAGATCCAGCCCCATCACCTGCTCATCGCAGACGCTCCCCGGCTCGACACGGCTGGGCCAGCGAACGATCAAAGGCACGCGAATACCGCCCTCGTACATCGTACCCTTGCCCTCGCGAAGCGGAGAATTATTAGTAACCTGCTCGCCGCTCTTTTCGTAACTATAGCCGCCGTTATCCGAGTAAAATATCACCACCGTATTTTCCGAAAGCCCAAGTTCGCTCAGCCGAGTCAAAACCCGCCCGACACTTTCGTCCATATATTCGGTCATCGCCGCATACCCGGCATTGCCCTGTCCGCCGCTGGGGCTCTTAGCCTCGTACTTGGCGATCAGATCGTCCGGTCCGTCGATAGGAAGGTGGACCGCGTGATGGCTCAGATACAAAAAGAACGGGCGACGGCTGTTTTGCTCCATGAAATCGATCGCCCGCCGCGTAAGCACATCGACGCTCTTGGGATCGTCCCCGGACGACTTGATATGGTCACCGGTATAATCGAAGCCCTGCCCCTCTGGCAGATACGGTGCGTTTTTGCCCAAATGCCACTTACCGACATACCCCGAAACATAACCTCGAGCATCAAGTGCCTCTGCAATAGTAACCTCTCCCAGCGGAAGCGCCTGCTCGAACTCTGGCCGCAGCAGCTTATAAGAAGAGTTCGGCTGCCTGCCGGCAATCCAATCCGTCAAATGCACCCTCGCCGGATACTTACCCGTCATAATACTCGCCCGCGTCGGCGAACACACAGGAGAGGCATAAGCATTGGTAAAAAGCATCCCCTCGCTCGCCAGGGCGTCGATATTCGGCGTCTCGTAAAACGTGCTGCCGTAACAACCCGCATCACGCCAGCCCATATCGTCGATCAGAAAGAAAACAATATTAGGACGACCAACTTCAATGCGAACATCAAGCCCACGATTAGACAGCATCACACCGCCAACCAAAGCAGCAAAACCCTTCAAAAAATCACGCCGGTTCATAACATCATCCTTAGAGATCACAGAGATTCTTTAATTCTTTGCTTCTTTATTTCTCTTATCCCGTATACTCCGTATTATACTCGGTAGGAATAGGAGCATTGACCGAAGCCTGCCAGGCCTGCAGGTCTGCGAGCAGTTCGTCACGTTTTGCTTTATTTGTTAGAGCAAGATTCGTTGTTTCGCTCATATCATTTTCAAGGTCATACAGTTCTATGGAATTGTTCGTATCTATTGCTGCCCCGCCGCCATCCAGTACCCACTCCTCGAAATACTGAAGCAGTTTCCATTTTCCCTTTCGTATAGTTCCTACCGGACGCGTTCGGAAAATAGGATCCCTGGAACCTTCATAGCCGCCTTGCAGATACCCGGGGAAATGCCAGTAAAGAGCGTAGCGGTTCAGACTCTTAGCGCCATTGAAAAGCGGTATTATACTTACGCCGTCCAAAGGCTGACTATCCGGTCTTTTTCCTTTGGCGAGTTCCATGAACGTCGGGTAAAAATCAACGGTTATAACCGGCTCATCACATTTCGTACCGGGTCTTATAATGCCGGGCCAGCGGGCACACATCGGCACACGGATTCCGCCTTCATAGAACATGCCCTTGTAGCCGCGAAGGGGCCAGTTAGAAGTCTGTTGTCCGGCTCCGCCATTATCGCAGTAAAAGATCACAAGGGTATTATCCCTTATGCCAAGTTCGTCAATTTTATCCAGCACCCGCCCAATACCGGTATCAGTGTGTTCGGTCATACCTCCGTATACAGCATGATTTTGTCCATGCCATTCGGGCTTTGCTTCGTATTTGGCCGTTAGCTCCGGCGTCGATTCGTTCGGCGTGTGAACCGCATGATGCGACATATAAAGGAAGAAAGGCTTGTCTTTGTTTGCCTCCATAAAAGTTATGCAGTGATCGCTGAATGCACTGGCGCGTTTGGGATCAACCGTCGGGTTCCCGGGAATATTACTGTTTGCGATAACATAATCGAATCCCCGGGCATCAGGACTATATTCAGCGCTGTTGCCCAGGTGCCACTTGCCGATGCAAGCTGTCACGTAACCGGCACCTCCTAAAGAATCGGCGACAGTTACAATTTCTTTTGGAAGATTAGTTATGTTGGTAGTCGGGATAAGCCTTCTGTCCACCGAATCACCCCTTGCACCGCTGCCCACGGTATAGACACCGGTCCTCGGCCCGTATTGCCCCGACATCAATGTCGCCCTGGTCGGCGCGCAGTTGGCCGCGCAGGTGTAGGCATTGGTAAATATCATCCCCTCACTTGCCAGAACGTCGGTATTAGGCGTTTCGTAGTAGCCGCTGCCATTAAAGCCGGTTCCGGTCCAGCCCATATCGTCGATAAAGATAAAAACAATGTTAGGTTTCCTCTGCAGACGACGAACATCCAAAGCCTTATTCGAAAGCAAAAGCCCGCCGGCGCCCAATGCCGCACAACTCTTCAAAAAATCACGCCTGTTAATTCTCATTGCCTAACACTCCATACACGAATAACTCAACTACGGTAAACATCCCGAATATTCCCCAACTCCGGATCGTTCGTCCGCTTCGCAAAATCCACCATTATCTTCCCCAGCCGCTTCCTTTCGTCCGCATAAGCCGGCGAATCGACAATATTATTCATCTCGTAAGGATCGTTCTGATGGTCGTACATCACATTATATTTACCCACCGGGGCATAAATAAAACGTCCGTCCCAGACGCCGCGCCAGCCGGCTGCACTGAAGTAAACAGCCTCGTTATCCTTACCCTTACCCGTAAGGCACCAATCCGCAAGACTATCGCCCTGCATATAAGAGGGAACCTCGACCCCGGCAAGCTCCAGCAGCGTCGGAACAACATCGACACTGCACGCCAACGTATCGCAGACCTGGCCCTTGACATGCCCGGGCCAGCGAATTATCAGAGGTATCCGAAACGCCGTCCAGTACGGCGAACTCTTGCCGCGGATCTTGCCCGCCTGCTCGTAATGGCTGCCAAGCCGATCCCCATGGTCGCTCGTATAAAGGATGATCGTATTGTCGTCGATGCCAAGGTCCTTAAGGCCGTCGATCAAACGCCCGATCTCATCGTCAAGCGCGGTGATCTGGCCGTAATAAACCTGAGTCGTCTCCCGAAGTTCCGCTTCCTTATTCGCGGGAACGCCGGCAACGACATCGGGATTGAACTCGAACTCATCAGGGTCATACATATCAAGATACTTCTGCAAACACTGCTCGGGTAGATGCGGCGGACCGTAAGCTAAGTAATATATCCAGGGCCTGCCCGCTTGGCTGTGGCGACGGGCAAAATCAAGCACCATATCCGTATGCCACGTCGGCTCCCAGTTATAACCGTCGACGGAGACCTTATTGCCATTTTCGTCGTACTTCCAAACGTCAAAATACTCGTGCGACTTCTGATAGCCGTTCCACTCATCCCAGCCCTGACGACGCGGACCCGGCGCAATATACCCACCGGGCTGATCGGCTGGGACGAACCCGTCCATATGCCACTTGCCTATATAACCGGTCGCATAACCCTTCGAGGCAAATATCTCGGCGATCGACGTAAGATTTGGGTCCAGCAGCTTGTTATTGCTCGTCACCCCGTGCGTATGAGGATAAAGCCCCGTCTGATAAGTAGCACGAGTAGGAGAACAAACCGGGCTCGAACTTGCACACCGCGTAAAATGAGCGCCCTCCCTCGCAAGCCGGTCAAAATTCGGAGTTATCGCCTGGCTGTCGCCGGCGCAGTTCATTATCGTACCGCGATGCTGATCAGACTGAATAAAAATAATATTAGGACGACGCCCGATCTGAACATTAAGACCCTTATTGCCCAACACAACACCGCCGGCGGCAGCGGCAGCGCCAAGCTTCAAAAAATCACGACGGTTCAATCTCTCGCTCATCTGCTCTCCTGACGCAAGTATACCAATCGGTTCGCCATTGCATTGTGCGCGCACACAATTTACACCGGCCTCGACCACGCCGTTGCAACATACCACCAACATCTGATATTAATCTCTATTTATCTCCGCCGACAACCGCCAGCGGTCAGTTCCAAATAGCCGTACCATCCCCCTCTGCCGGAGAACCGACGTCTAAGGGAAAATTTCGTATTGCCTCTGTCGGGCCGCAGACCGGCTGAGTACAGAACTACATATATGCCGCCGCCGCGGGAAAACCCGGCGTTCGCCGCCGACACGCATCCTCACCCGACCGCCGGACGATAACAAATCTCCCGTTGCGGCGGTCGAACCGGTCAGAATCTCTCGTCGGTTCATTCCCATCTGTCGGCCCCTGCCAACCGGAAGGCAGATGCCCTCCGGCTAACCGCCTATGCTCAGACTACGGCCAGAGCTCTTCCAGCATGAACGACTCCGCCACACGGCCGATATCGAACAGGTTGATTATGCCGTCTGCTACCGGGTCTACCGGCGAAAGGACCGGCTGTAAGGGCTGATCGACATCACTGAGACCGGCAAGGCTGATGACCTCGGCGTGACT
>DAOVVQ010000201.1 GCA_030637065.1 Planctomycetota bacterium | reverse complement strand
TTGCCACGCCGCTGCCGGAGGGCATGTCAGAGGGGTTTAAGGTTCGCATCGCGTATCACGATGGAAAGCATCTCGACGATGATAGCGGCGGCGGGCTGGATTGCGGGGGCAATATCGCGCTGTTGGCAGAGGGTGCAGGTGGCGCTGTGGAGGTCAGCCGGTAGGGGGGCATGGTGAGGGCTGTTATGCAAGTTGGCCGAACAGGGTCAGCGGGCTGGCCTTTGTGAGCTTTACGTTTGCGAAGCTGCCTGCTAATGTTTCCGGGCCGTTAAAGACGACGATGTAGTCCGTTGCGGTCCTGCCGATGAGCTGGGGGTGGTCGTCAAATTCAGCCCTGTTTAAGTGCGGCTTTTTGCTGGTCCCTTCGACGAGAACCTTTAGCGTTTGGCCCGGATATCGCTCATTGTATGCCGCGCTAATCTCGTTTTGCACCTCTAACAGCTCGATATTGCGTTTCTTCTTTATCCCCAGCGGGACATCGTCGGCGAGTTTGTCCTCGGCACCGGTTCCGGGTCGTGGCGAATATTTGAATACGAAGATGTTCTTGTACTGAGCTTTGCGGACGAGGTCCACCGTGGCTGCGAAATCCTCGTCCGTTTCGCCGGGGAAGCCTACGATAAAATCGCCTGCGATCGCGATATCCGGGACAATGGTCCTGGCCCTGTCCAGAAACGCAAGATATTCGCCGGCTGTGTATCTCCGGTTCATCGCCTTGAGGGTCCTGTCAGAGCCGCTCTGCGCCGGGATGTGCAGGTAGGGACAGACCTTGGGCAGGTCGGCCATGGCGTCGAGGATCGATTCGTCGAAGCGCCCGGGGTGGCTGGTGATAAAGCGAATCCACTCGATGCCGCTGATATCGCTTGCCATCTTGAGCAGGTCCGCCAGGGTGTACGTTCGGTCGCCGCCTGTCCATGAGTACGAATTGACCGTCTGGCCGAGAAGGGTGATCTGCTTTATGCCGCGAGAGGCGAGCTTTTTTATCTGCTCGATGATGGCGGCAGGGGGGCGGGAGACCTCCGGCCCGCGGACATACGGGACGACGCAATAGGTGCAGAAATTATTACAGCCCCGCATCACACGGACGAGTGCCTGGCTGGGGATGTTATTCTCGTCGGAATCGTAAGCAGCCTCGAAATCGTCAAGGGCCGCGATCTCGGCCTCGTCGGGCTTCGCCCGGATCCGCTCGGTCACAGCCAATGATTTATTATGCTTTGCAAGGGCGTCAGTTACCAGTTGCGGTATCTGCGGGATCCGCGCCGGCCCGGCTACGATATCGACGGCGGGGTGCTCTAACAACTCTGCGCCAAGCCGCTGGGCCATACAGCCGATCACTCCGACGACGAGGTCGGGCCGCGATTCCTTGATATGCTTTAGGTGGCCCAGATGCGAAAACACCCGCTGCTCGGCATGTTCGCGGACAGAGCAGGTGTTGATCAACACGGCGTCGGCATCGGCCACCTCCCCGGTCAGCGAAAAACCGGCCTCAGCCAGCGCATTAGCAACCAGCGACGAATCAAGCTTGTTCATCTGACAGCCGAAGCTCTTAATATGTATCTTTTCACAGCCCATGCAAGCCGCCAAGTATAGCGATTCCAGGCAAAAAAAGCAAATGGGCCGGTTTGTTTATCGTAGTCGCCTTGGCAAGTGCCGGGCCAAGTGGCTTCTATAGGGCTTTGACGACGATTAGCGTTATGTCGTCTGTGCGGGATGCCGGATGCACGAAATGTGTAACAGAGTCGATGACATTTGAACATATCTGTTCGGCGGAGAGGTCGTCTGCGTTTTGGAGTATGTCGAGAAAGCGTTCTTTGCCGAAGAATTGCCCCTGCTGGTTTTGCGTTTCCCAGATACCGTCGGTTCCCACTACAAGAATGTCGCCGGGTTCGAGAGTTACCGGTCCTGCCTGATTGTAGGCCTGGTCCTTGATTATACCAAGCGGCGGGCCGTTATTGGATAGCTTCTCTATTCGACCAGTATCGGCATGGAGGTGGATTGCCGGCTCGTGACCGGCTGAGCTGAAGATCATAGAGCGGTTGTTATCGTCAAGCAATCCGTAAAAGAGCGTGACGAACTTGTCATCGTCGGTATCTCGAACAAGCTCGGCGTTGAGCTTATTGAGGATTGAAGCAAGATTGTCCGCCTGGTGCTGGGCTTCCATGCGGAGCATACTGCGCAGGGCGGCCATGAGAAGCGCTGACCCGATGCCATGACCGCTGACATCACCAACAACGATACCGAGCTTTCCGGATGCCGGGTCTGACATTTCAATAAAGTCATAGCAGTCTCCGCCCGTTTCGTCGCAATACAGGCAGCGTCCGGCTACCTGGAAGTTGGCAAGCTCGGGCATCCTGTCGGGCAGGAACCATTGCTGCACGGCACCGGCCAACTCAAGAGAGTGTTTCAGCTTCTGTCGTTCGCGCAGTTTGGGGCCGGTTTCATTGAACGTATGGCCCAACTGCTCAAGCTCATCGCCCGTATTGATGTGTACTTTGGCATCGTAATCTCCGGCTGCGAGTTTTCTGCCAGCCTCTATTAGCGCAGTGATCGGATTAGTCAGGTTCCTTGCGCGCATGGCGGCAAGGATGACCGCTAAGGCCGCTACGACGAGCAGGACTGCCATTGCGCTTTCGAGCCCGAAGATGCTTTCCTTTATCAGTGACTGCTCCAGATCCTGCGCCAGCTCGGTCACTCGCTCGTAGGGTATGATCAAAAGGGCGGCAGCCTGTTCGATGGCGACCGACTGATAGGCCCACAGACATGACCGGCCCTGGTAGTCCATCCGTTGAACTCCCGGCCTTCCCGACAACAGGTCATCAATCATCCGGGCGAACAATTCCGAATCGCTTGATTGCAGCACTCCGGGAATTACCCTTCGGCCCCGCCTTACAGAGACCGTGTCAAGATTGTCGTGAAGCAGTATCGTAATGCCGTCTTCCGGCAGGGCATTTGGGTCGGTGAAGATGAGCATTCTGTCCACGTTGGAACCCCACCGTTCCGCAAGCTGCATGTTCTCGAATATCTCCGGGATAGTTCTCATCACTACCACAACCCCCGCAGGCGAGCCGTCCGGGTTGTGGACGGGCATGCTGGTAACAGCGACGGTCTGATCCGTAGATGGATCAACCATCAGGTTGCTGCCCCTGACCTGATCGGCAATTCTGGTCTCTTCGCGGAGTGCGGTCTGGCCTGCCTGACGGAGCGGGGCATTACCGAATCGTTGTCGGCCGTCTTGGTTCGGTGACCGTGGGACACCGCGCTGACCGGATCCCATGGGACCCTGGCCGCGAGCGTCAGGCGGCCAACCAAGTTTCATCTGGCCTTGCAGCCTCGGGCCACTTCGCCCGGCGGAAAATCGCACGCCGCGCATCAGGGCCTCAGGGGGCTTTCCACCGGCTGGATACCTGACGTGCAGCCCGTTGTCGAAGCGGGTGTGCAGCCACAGGACGCCGCTGGGCATCTGACTGTATATCTCGTGGTACAAAGGCGTTATCGTTGAAAGACGCTTCATTGCCTCCATCGCGGCGGTTCGGTTGGCAGGCTGGGCGATGGAGTAGCCCTGGCTGCGGTAGTCAATGTCAAGGGCCGCGGTCTCGCCATCGTCGGTGTCGGTAAAATACGGATGGTGTAACTGTGGCGAATTGGTCAGGTTTGCGTCAAAGCCGAATCTATTGTCAGTGAAATCCGGATCTTCCGGAACTTCGCTTGCAGCCAAGGCCAGTTCGACCTCGCGGACCTGGCGTTTGAGCAGTGCAAGGATAAGGCGTCTGTCCCCCTCGAGGATGTCAACGAGGTAGCCAAGCTGAATTGGCAGTGCCATTCTGGCATTGGTGTCGAGGGCCTGTCTCGTATTGGCGGTGAGCCTGCCCCGCGCCACCCGGATCGATATCTGATGCACAAGCGACGTCAGTATCAGCGGAGCCAGCGCTATACTCAGCAACAGAACCAAAAGTCGATTACGTATAGTCATTTTAACCGCCTGGGACAAAAGTCCGGTAAAGTGTCACATCTCATTTCCCCCATATATTATATTGTTCAGGCCTGGATGTAAATACCGAAAAACTTCGGCCACCTCGATACCGTGGGAGGCAGGCTGTAATTATAGCGCCTGGCGGAGGCGGATTCGCCGGATATCTTGCTTTTTCCGGTGGGTTTGGTATAATTGTAGCCAGTAGAACGCCAGTTTATCAGGTCATCGTCCATAAGAAGCAGTTAAAGGAGAGTTTTGTCATGCATACTGACAGACGCAGTTTTCTAAAGGCAATCGGTTTTGGTTTTGCGGCTATGGCGGCTGATTCGTTGGCTTTGGGTGCTAATAAGAGGGATGGTCGGCCTAATATCATTCTTATTATGGTCGACGATATGGGTTATTCGGATATCGGCTGTTATGGCGGCGAGGTTGATACGCCTAATATCGACAAGCTCGCCCACAGCGGGATGCGGTTTTTGCAGTTTTATAACAATGCCAAGTGCGGGCCTACGCGGGCTTCGCTGCTCACCGGTCAGTATTCGCAGGCCGTTGGCGAAAAGAATATGGAATACGGCGCAACGTTCGGCGAGGTGCTGCGGTCAGCCGGTTATCGCACGCTGATATCCGGCAAGTGGCATCAGGAGCCGCTGCCTACTACTCGGGGTTTTGACCGGTATTACGGGTTGGCCGACGGGTGCTGCAATTTCTGGAATCCGGGGACCACCGCCCGGCCCGGCGAGGGTCTGCCCGGACGGAAGCATTCGGGGCTCAGGCGTTGGGCCATCGAGGGCAGGGCGATCGAGGGCTATGTTCCAGAGGATAAGAATTTTTATACGACGGATGCGTTTACCGATTACGCGATCGACCGGCTTGAGGAATATAAGGACGAGGAGAGGCCTTTCGTTTTGTATCTGCCGTATACCGCGCCGCACTATCCGCTGCACGCCTGGCCGGAGGATATTGCCAAGTATCGCGGCAGGTATCTGGGCGGCTGGGACGAGCTTCGCAAGGAGCGGTACAAACGCCAGGTCAAGATGGGTATTATCGACAAAAAGTTCGCCCCTTCGCCGCGGCATCCGGATGTTCCGGCGTGGGATACGCTGACGGAGAAGGAAAAGGACCAGGCCGATCTGAGGATGGCCGTCTACGCAGCCATGATCGACCGGGTCGACCAGAATATCGGGCGGCTTATGAAGAAGCTGCGGCAGCTTGGCGAAGATGACAATACTCTGATAATGTTCCTGACGGATAACGGCGGCTGTCCTGAGACGCCGGATACTACGCCGGACATACCGCCGGGTCCGGTCGAGGGCTACCGGACGGTCGGGCCCGAGTGGGCCAACGCGAGTAATACGCCGTATCGCAAGTACAAATCGACCGACCACGAGGGCGGCCAGTGTTCGCCGTTTATCGCGAACTGGCCCGGCGTTATCAAGCCCGGGACGTTCACCCAGCAGTTCGGGCACATCGTCGACGTAATGGCAACGATGATGGAACTGTCCGGCGCCGATTACCCCAGAAAGTTAGATGGCCGAAAGCTAAAGCCGATGGTAGGCAAATCGCTGGTCCCGATCTTCAAAGGCAAACAGCGAAAGGGCCACGATGTAGTCTACTGGCAGTTCAGCAAGGCAAAGGCGATCCGAATCGGCGACTGGAAACTGGTCAAACTCGGCGAAATCGACTGGGAACTATACAACCTCAAAGAAGACCGAACAGAACTAAACAACCTGGCAACCAGATACCCGGAAAAGGTAGAGAAAATGACAAAAATGTGGGAGGCATGGCTAAAAGACTGCGAAAAAAAGATATGAGCAAGAAACCAAGAAGTTGGAGACAGCCAGCTATTAGGTGACGTAGAAAACGGTGCCTGTCCCCGGCTTCCGGCGAGTTGTTCTTTCGAGAGCTCCGAAAAACCTTTATATATTGTCGAACTGTTTGGACATAATTTATTGAGACGCAAGAAATAGCTTTACATCGTGACATTGTTTGCTTACATCACGGCGTCAAGAATTGGGTAACATAAATAAGGAGATTTAATTTAAATGATCTATTGGATTGCGGGAAGTGTGATATTAGTTGTAATCATTTACTTCATGATAAGTAATAAACGCAGGAATCATGAATTAGACACATGGGGCGCCAGTATTCCGGTGAGCAATATGCAGCGAGAAGCAATGGTAAAACTTTGGGAAGCATCTCAAATCGTTAAGCCACCCTCTCAGGACCCGCTTCAGCACCTATCCTCCGATGATCGAGAATACTTGCTCAAAATATGTTCGGCAGATTTTCGCCCGGCGAAATTTGGAAATGCGAATGTCTTGCGTTACGCCACTTTCAGCAGACTTATAGATAAAGGCTTCAATCCAGAACATGCGGCCATTATTGTTGGAATGATTTTTAATAGCGTTGGCAAAAAGAACCTCGGCTTTGAAAAGTAGGATTTTTGGGCTTAAAATGGACATTATCGCGGTTGGTCCGTGACAAAGTAAGCGTGACCACAGATAAGCTATGTAACCGGAGCCTCCCGGTTTGGTTATAATATGGGCTCGAGTGTATCGGCCCTGGAGTTTTCCCCTCGTGGTCGTTTAACGCCACAATAACCTTTTTTACAGGAGGCTCCTAATGAGCAAGTATATTGGATTTGACATTGATTGCAAGAAAGTGGTTGCGTGTGTAGTGGAAAAGGGCAAGCGGGATATTTACGAGACGATGGGGCCTGATGTGGGCTCGATGCGTAAGTTTCTGCTGGCGCAGAAGCAATCCGGCGAGAGGGTGGAGTTGGCGTTTGAGATCGGCGGCCAAGCTGGTTTTATCTATGATTCTCTGCTCGACTGCGTTGACGAGGTCAAGGTTGTCAATCCGTCGAAGATGACGTGGATATATCGCACGGCCAAGAAGAACGATCGGATCGATGCCCGCAAGATGGCGGTGCTCATGAGTATCGGCGAGCTGCCTTGCGTTTATATGCCGAGCAAGGAAGTTCGGCAATGGCGTCAGACGATACTGCATCGCAGGACGATTGTCGGCAAGGTGGCGCAGGCGAAGAATCGGATTCGTGCGTCCTTGAAGTCGCAGGGTCACAGTAAGCCCGAGCACGGCGGAGGCTTGGCCGTCCTCGAACTCGCGCAGCATGAGCGCCAAGTCGGGCACCTCGAAGAAAATATCGCCCAGCATCAGCAGGAACGGGCGGTCCAGGAAACGTTCCAACTGGCCT
>DAOVVQ010000020.1 GCA_030637065.1 Planctomycetota bacterium | reverse complement strand
TCAGCCAACGACTGAGAGGCGGAAGAAACCTGGCCTGATGCTGAAGATACCTGCTCGGAACCTTCGCTAAGAGCGTTGATGACATTCGTTAAGGTCTTGATCAGGCCTCGGGAGATTACAAACGCCAGAACGATGCCCACCACCACCGCGACGATACCAATGGTTGTCATCCAGAACTTGGCCGCATCCGCTGCCCCGGTGGCGGCTGTACTTACATTGTTTACTTCTTCGTCGTTAGTCGCCAGAAAGGTATCGACCTTGTCCATGAACGGATCGTATGCGTCTTCAACGCCGTCCGCGGCGGTCATGATTTGTTCGTCGGTGCTGGCCTCATTCTTAACGACTTCAATAAAGTCGCGGCAGGCCGTTACGAACAAATCGTGTTCCTTGGCTATCGCCTCGACGGTATTTAACCAGCCTTCGTCCACCAGCTCCTGGTCGCCCTTGATGACGTTAGCAGCCGCTTCGAAGTTTTCATCTACTTCGCTATCGGCTGCATCGAAATTATCAAGCTGGACCTGTTCTTTGTGAATAGCATAAAGGCTTACCTGCAGATTCTGGTTTGTGGCTGCGGCATCTATGCTTGTTATAGCCGCTGTAAGCGGCGTATGGACATCCGCCAGGTCCATCAGACCGGTATCGACCTTGCTGATCTGAAGTATGCCGACCGTAGCCAGGATTGTTGTTAGCACCAGTACCGCTGTAAATCCCAAACTTAACTTCTTACCAATTGTCATTTGTCTTGCCATTTCAATACTCCTTATTTAATCTCATTCATTCGTCTCTTGTACGGTTCTTCTGGCCGCTATTGGGCCCGGATGCGGGGGCCGTTAAGCATTGCCGAGGGCGGCAAGTTCGTCGCCTGCCAGGACACGTCCGATGTCCAGCAGGATCTTCACCGATTCGCCGATCTTACCCATGCCCAGGATGAAATTAGTATTGACACTGCTGTCGAACTGCGGGGCATCTTCGATCTGGTCCGCCTGGATGTCCAGAACCTCGGAAACGTGGTCCACCACGATACCGGTCTGGAACGTCCTGCTCTCAAGTTCGGTCTCCACAACGATAATACACGTCTGCTCGGTAACCTCGACCTCGTCCATGCCAAACTTCATCCGAAGATCGATCACCGGAATGACCTGACCTCGAAGATTGATCACTCCCTTGACATGCCCGGGGGTCTGGGGAACCGCGGTAATATCCATATACCCGATGATCTCCCGGACCGTCAGAATCTCCAGACCATATTCCTCTGCGCCAAGAGCGAAGGTCAGATACTTGCCTTCACGCGACTCGGTCGCAGTGGAACTGTCCTGAGTACTCTGTGTCTGCGCAACTGCAACGGCGTTGTTGAGTTGCTCTGTCTTACTGCTTGTTTCTACCATGATAATACTCTCCTAAAACACAGATACTCCAAATACATAATCACAATTCTACTGCTATATGCACATCTTTCCTCATCCGACAACCAACACACACGTTTCATCATCACCGCACCCGCCCATCTGTCCCAGCCTTTCCAACTGCAAGGTCGCTGACAGGTAATGTTTCTGTGCAGTCGAATCTGTTACCAAACGGGCAACCTAATTGCCAAATTGGCAATCGCATTAGGCAGTTCGGTCATATTTAGACAAGAGATTAGAACTTAATCAGCAAAACCCCCTAATTAATGCAAGGGAAACCTCCTGCTGCCATAAGTGCAGTCATAATAAGCACTTAACGAAACTCCACTCGACTGGCTATCAAAAAAAAGACAAACCATGTATAGCTACCAGTCTCGTAGAGTTACTGGTTTTGACGAAGCTGGATGTTTAGAAATGATTTGCTTATTCGGCTGAGATGGCGTAAACTGTCGCCTCGTTTGATATTTGAGGGTCGTTTCTACAGAAATTTGCGAAAATGCCTGAACCAATCAAAGAAGAAGAAAAGCAGGATAAAGAGGTGCTAAAGTCGATGAGCCTCGGGGACCACCTCGATGAGCTGCGGTACCGCCTCGTACGGATGATAGCAGGCCTCGTCGCAGGTGTGCTGATCTGCGTAATCCCTATATTCGGCCACAGGCTCATGAGACTGCTGACGGCGCCATACAAGGACGCCATGGAAGAATCCGGCCTGACCCCGAAATTCATCGCCATTCAGCCAGCCGAACAGTTCCTCGTCTACCTCAAGACCTGCCTGGTCTTTGGCCTGCTGCTGTCGGCGCCGTGGTTCTTCTACCAGATATGGGCATTCGTAACGTCAGGGCTGTACAAGCGCGAAAGAAAGTTCGTATACGCTGTCGCGCCCGCCAGTGCGATCCTCTTTGTTGCAGGAGCGATCTTCTTTATGGTAATGATCGCACCGCTGGCCCTTAAATTCTTCATCACCTTCAATACCGGCGTCGACTACATAGAGTTCAGCTCCACCCTGCAAAACTATGTCCACCTCGTGCTGTCCCTTAGCCTGATATTCGGCCTGGCCTTCCAGATGCCCATCGCGGTCGTATTCGCCGAAAGAATGGGCTTGGTGTCGATAGAGGCAATGGCAAATGCACGCAAAATGGTGATATTAGGTCTGGTAGTCGTCGCCGCAGTCGTCACCCCCCCGGATGTAATCTCACAGATAGCCCTTGCAATACCGCTGTACATACTATTCGAGGGCAGCCTCGTGGTATGCCGAATCCTGCGTAAAAAGAAAGCAAAGTAGGATCCTGCGTAAAAGGCAAGCAAAGTAAGCCGATTAGTAATACTTTAGCCGAGTGCTGGATGCGCTTTGTCATTCCCGCGCTCGCCGCGGCGGAGCGAGTCGCAGCCGGGAAGGCGGGAATCCAGCATAAAACAGCATCCGCCAACCTGTCTCGCCGTAGCCTTGGCGAAGGTGGAAGGCGGAGTCCTGCCTCCCTGTATTTGGCTAAAATGTTACGCCGATTACAGCATTTCGTCTTCAGGCTCAGGTGCCGGCTCAGCCGCTGTCTCAGACTTCGTCTCGGTCTTACTGTCCGCACGAAGGGTCTCTTCAGCCTCCGCCGCCCGGTCAATCTCGCGATTAACCTCATTCTGGGCCTCGCGGGCGCCTTTCTTGAACTCCGTCAGGCTCTTGCCAACGCCTCGGGCTATCTCAGGCAACCGGCGACCGAAGATCAAGACCGCAATTATAAGTATTACTATCAGCTCAAAAGGTCCGGGCGCCCACATAGCTAACATATTGTGTACTTGTTCTGTCATCTCAAATTCCTTATTAAATTAAAACAACTTATCTTAAGCAGTCGTATTCTACCGGGTCGGGGCCGATTCGTCAATAGATACCTCTGAAAAACTATGACACCTTTGCTATGGTCGTTGTTTTTGGAACAAAACAACCCCGGCAATGGGCTGCACCCTGTTTTTCAGGGAACCCGGTATATATATACTCAGATGTTTCTGAGGATGTTTTTATTTTGCTAAAATGCCGATATTGCCGTTCAACCGGCCTGTCGGGACCAATACCCGGCAATTAGGCGGCCAAAAACGCATATCTGCAACAAAAATCGATTGACTCGGATTGGCCCACTCGATAAAGTAACCGCGGAAGGTTAATACCGCTTTTATTTTGAGGATTTATGGAAAAATGTAGAGAAGAATGCGGCGTTTTCGGCATCTTCGGCGACCCCGAGGCCGTTAAGAAGACCTTTTTTGGAATCCACAGCCTCCAGCACCGCGGACAGGAATCCGCCGGGATCGCGTCCAGCAACGGCGAGGAGATCCACTGCTATACGGGGATGGGGCAGGTAAGCAGGGTTTTTCGAGCGGGGCGGGGATTTCTCGACAAGCTGGAAAACCCCATCGCTATCGGACATGTCAGATATTCAACGACAGGTTCCAGCAATCCCTTGAACGCCCAGCCGTTTCTCAGCGAGTATTCGCAAGGCCAGGTCGCCGTCGCCCATAACGGAAACCTCATAAACGCCTCGCTCCTACGCGACGAATATGAGGCATACGGACACATCTTCAAGTCAACGAACGACACCGAGATCATCGTCCACCTCATGGCAAAGCCGACACACGTCGGAAAACCCGACCCGCTCGGCCACGTACTTAACCATCTCCAGGGTGCCTATTCGCTGCTGTTTCTGTTCCCGGACCGGATCGAGGCCGCCAGAGACCCGTATGGCGTTCGCCCCCTGTCCATCGGCAAGACCGCAAACGGGGTCTACTGCGTCGCAAGCGAGACATGTGCATTCGACGCCGTCGATGCCGAATACATAAGGGACGTCGAGCCCGGAGAGATAGTAACCATCGACCGCAACGGCATATCGAGCCGATTCTTCGTCAAGCCCGGGGCTGTGACGCCTGCCCACTGCATCTTCGAGCACATCTATTTCGCAAAGCAGAGCAGCTACATATTCGGCGAAAGCGTCCACGCCGTACGCAAAAGATGCGGCGAGCAGTTGGCAAAAGAGCATCCCGTTGAGGCCGACGTCGTCATACCCGTTCCCGACTCGGGAACCAGTGCCGCCGTAGGATACGCCAACTTCAGCGACATCCCATTCGACATGGGTTTCGTCAGAAGCCACTACATCGGACGAACGTTCATATCTCCCAGCCAGGACATGCGGGACCTCGCCGTAAAACTCAAGCTCTCGCCCGTAAGAGAGGTCGTTAACGGCAAACGCGTCGTCGTCGTCGACGATTCGATCGTACGCGGGACCACAACCAAAGGGAAGATCGAGTCGTTAAGGCACGCCGGCGCAAAAGAGATACACATGAGGGTCGCATGCCCGCCGATCAAGAATCCGTGTTTTTACGGCGTCGATTTCCCGACCAAAGAAGAACTCGTCGCGAGCACACGAACCCTCGACGACATAAAGGACTACCTCAACGTCGACAGCATAGGGTACATCTCGCTGGAAGGACTGCTCTCCTGCGTATCGCTGCCGCCGGACCATTACTGCACCGCATGTTGGAGCGGACAGTACAAAATACCCGTAAGCACCGTGGTAAACAAATTCGCCATGGAAAGACATCAAATGCAGCTTTTCGACGATAACGACTGATCAACATGGCCAAAAACGACTACATCACATACGATCAATCGGGCGTCAGTATCGACGCCGGCGATGAAATGGTCGAACGCATCAAGAGGTCGGTAAAGCGAACCTTCGGGCCGCGCGTCATCAATATTCACAACGGTTTCGCGGGGCTTTTTCGCCTGGACTTTAACGAAAAGCTCTTCAAGCGGAATTACCGCAACCCCGTTCTTGCCGCCTGCACTGACGGCGTCGGCACCAAGATTAAGATCGCCCAGGCCATGAAGCGATTCGACACCGTCGGCATCGATCTGGTCGCTATGAGCGTTAACGACATGATAGTCCACGGCGCAGAGCCGCTGATCTTCCTCGATTACTTAGCCGTCGACAGGCTCGTGCCGGAGCAAACAGCCCAAATGGTCGAAGGTGTCGCGGAAGGGTGCAGGCAGGCCGGATGCGCACTTATCGGAGGCGAGACCGCCGAGATGCCCGACATCTACCGACGCGGCGAATATGACATGGCGGGCTTCGCCGTCGGAGTCGTCGAGCGCGACCGTATCATCGACGGCAAGGGCACCCAAAAGGGCGATGTGATACTCGGCCTTGCCTCCAGCGGAGTACACAGCAATGGCTTCTCGCTCGCCAGGAACATCTGCTTCAAGAAGCTCAAACTGAAAGCATCCGACCGGATAGACGCCTTGGGCGGCGAGACGATCGGCGAGGTACTCCTGGAGCCGACGCGGATTTACGTTAAACCGATCCTGAAGCTCTTAGCTCAATATAAGGTTAAAAAGGTCGTTCACGCCATGGCACACATCACCGGCGGCGGCCTCGTCGGCAACATCCCGCGGGTCCTGCCGAAAAATCTCAACGCCGTGATAAAGAAGTCGAGCTGGCCCGTCCCGCCGATCTTTACTTTCCTCAAGAAAAACGGCCCGGTCACCGAAGAAGAAATGTTCCGCGTCTTTAACATGGGCATCGGATACGTTCTCGTCACAGCGCCGGACTTTGCAAACTCGATCGCAGATAAGCTGGAAAAATACGGACAGACCGTCTATAAACTCGGAACCATAACCGCAGGCTCCGGAAAAGTTGTTCTTAAGTAGGACAACTCAGATGAAAAATTCGACTTTAAGAAGCGCTGTCCTCGCCACCGCTGCCTATCTGGCCCTGACTGTCTATCTCTACCATCCCTACGTCAGAGATTTTGCCGCCATAGAACTGCTGTATATCTTCAACTCCGTCGCCGCCGCTGTGGGTGCATTTCTGCTTAGCAGACGCTGGATCGGTTCACCTGTCGCTGAGTTTTTCGCAGGAGCCGTTTACGGTTTTTCGCCCCTGGCCATCGGTTTTGCCGCGTATCACCCCTTAGCTTCACTGCCGCTCGCCCTGCTGCCGTGGCTGTTTTTGCCGGCTGTTATCGCACGCCGGCCCAAATCTCCGGCCAGATCGCTGGCATCAACGGCGATCACCACAGCGATGTATCTTCTGCCCCTGGCCCTGATCGTCCTGTTCTTCTGGCTACTGGCCCAGCCGTGCATAAGACCCTTTTTTCCCCTGCCGAAGTCCGCCAGACTCAGCCCGGCCAACCTCACAGCCCTGCTGGCACCACTAACCGTAAAGCCGCACCAATTCGCCTTCGCCTTCTACCACATACCCATCGCCATCGCCCTGGTCGGCCTTATCGCCAATATCACCGCCCACCGGATCGCGATCATGGCCGGCGCCTTGGCCTGCCTGATTCTCGCCTTCGCAGGCCCGATCCTCGAAGTCCCACCCGTCGTATGGTCGCTCGTCCCAGCCCTGTATTGCTCTATCGCGATCGGATTGGGGATGCAGGCCCTGATCCTGGCAGGACCGGCGGACGCAAAATGGCCCCTCGCGGCATTCATGGCAGCGACGGCGTTTACGATCCTGACGATCGTACTCGGCCTCAGGTTTGGGCCCCCGTGGTTTTACGCCGCCAAACTGCACACATTGGCAATGGTACTGCTTGCAGCAATATTCTTCATGGCACGCGGCAAGGTCAGATGGCACCTCTTCAGATCGATCCTGCTCGCAGCCGCAATGGCACTGGATATCGTCCTCGGAGCAAGATATCTCATCGACGCAGCCTTGTAATCACCAGTCCCATTTAAGTATTGTTATCGGTGCCATGCTTGTGCTAACCACCTCGCCCCGATGCGCATAAAAAAAGCCGCAACCGAAAATTGCAGCCTCTGCATCCACAACAAAATCGACCCTTACCTCCTGCGTCTCCTGGCCAGTACAAGAGAACCCAGCCCCAGCAGCATCAGCGACGCCGGCTCTGGAACATTGACCATATTCTCACTATTACCGTCAGGAAAAGACTGAACGTGCAGGCCGATACGCAACGTTCCGTCATTGAGTTCATTGATAACATCCGACAGCAACCCGCCAGCCATCAGATCAAATACAATCGTCAGCGACTCATCGCGGTTAATGCCGTTAGGCGATGCAGGCGGATCCGAATCGGCGCTGAATCCCGTGGTCGTCACAAAGTCAGGATCAAGAAGCGCAGCATCCGGAAGATTTGGCGGTGAAGCCAACTGACTGAAGACTACACCCGGGCTATTAATTACCTGACTAATTCCAAGCAGGGTGCCATCATCAAAGTAAATGTCCGCAACCGAAACATCGCCCATTGACAGGCCGCTGTTATTGTGGAACTCAAAACTGACCGTCTCACCACCCGCGGGCAAAATGTTCTTGAAAACGTTTACCGAAATGTTAAGTTCCGGATCAGGAAACATGGAGCCGCTGGTACCCCAGTTACCATTGTTGGAGAAAAGACGGAAGTCGTAAGTGAGAACTGCATCTTCCGAAATGAGAGCAAAAGAAGTTTGCGAAAGGATTAGCGCGCAGAAAAAAAGCCATGTAATAACATGGACTCCACGCACACCTTTTGCTCCTCCGATCATCATTTTCCTCCGTCTATCGCGGTACACACCACTCCATACGCCTTTATTAAACCAGAAACAGGGTTTAGCGTCAAGAAGAAAATCCGGAAAAATAGGAAAATTGAAAAAATACTTTCACATCCAGAATCTTGGTCGCCTCGCCAAGCCTGTCGACTATTACTATTTCATTCCTAATCCACAATTGCATCTCAAAAACGGACGTTTAGGGGGATACCCGTCATTAAGGATATGGCGACTCGTCTGCGATAGTATTGGGCGAAAATTTTTTACTTTTTTCCGGATTTTGGCGCCTCGAGCCCCAACTCCGCCATGACTTTCTGCATATCCTCCCACACCCTGCGCCGATTGTCGGGCGAATAGTTTCGCAGTAAATAAGCGGGATGATACGTCGGCATGAACTTGATCGGCTCGGCATCGTTACTGGTGTAGTACTGATGGAACCTTCCTCTAAGCTGGCCGATAGGTTTTTTTGTCTCGAGCAAAGTGTGAGCGGCGTGCGCACCGAGGGCAACAATTATTTCGGGCCCGATAGCCTCGAGTTGCCGTTGCAGGAACGGAAGACATTTCGTTATCTCATCCGGCTTCGGATCGCGGTTACCGGGCGGTCGACATTTCAAAATATTGCATATAAAGACATCCTCGCGCCTGAGGCCCATAGCGTTGATTATCTTTTCGAGAAGCTGTCCGGCCCGCCCTACGAACGGACGGCCCTGAGCGTCTTCATCGGCCCCGGGCGCTTCGCCCACGAAAACCAGTTGAGCATTCGGGTCGCCTTCGCCGGGGACCGCATTCGTCCGCGATTCGCCAAGGCCGCACTGGCAGCATTTCCCGATCTCTTTAGCTATGTTTTCAAGTTCCATCCGAGCCTCCTGGTCCTGACCATCCGATCCTTCGTCCGCCTCGCCGCCGACCTCGCCCTCCGGGCAATGCCCCTTAACCGCAAAATCGCCCGTAAAGAACATCTCCATCTCGAGATGCTGCTGCAAAGCCTGTTTTGTGCCGATATCTTCATTCATAGTATCGCCAAGTCTACGCTCGATCGCCGTCAATAGCAAGCCGCATTCTCGCCGCTCTTGCACCGCTATATAATAGAGCCCAAATCGAGCAAAGCATGCGACTGGGTAAATAGCACACCAACCTTCAAAAAAACAGCCCCAAAGAGCCTGCCCTGAGCGAAGCCGAATGGGGGCGAAAACAATACAGCCCAGGGCAAAGCCCTGGGAAAGAACGTCCCCCCAAAAAGAAGCCCTGAAAGGGCGAAACAATAAAGTCCAGAGTAAGCAAGCTTGCAGCTGTGGGGACGATATCAAATTAATGCTTGAACGATCGCCGCAGTTGCCATATAAAGGAAATAGCGAAAACTAATAGAGTTATCAGGCCGCCTTATAATGCAGATAGAAACTATCAGAATATTCTGCGATGTCGTCGAACTGCAGAATCTCTCCAGGACCGCCGAGCGGCACGGCATCAGCCAGTCAGCCGTCTCCCAGCAGCTCGCACAACTCGAACTGGCCCACAAATGCCAACTGATAGACCGGAAAAAGAGACCCCTGGCTGTGACAGCGGCAGGGGAGATTTTTTACCGTGCCTGCAAGGACATCCTCGATCGTTACGACCATCTAAAGAGCGAGCTGGCCCAGTTAGGCGAAACGACCGCACGGATAAAGGTCGCCGCGATCTTCAGCATCGGAATGCACACGCTTCAGCCGTATGTCAAGCGATTCATGTCAAAATACCCCAAGATCAACCTGCAACTGGAATACTCCAGCGCCGGGCAGATATACGAACGGGTCCTCGCCGGCCAGATCGACGTCGGCCTCGTCGCCGTCCCCAAGCGGGACAGAAACATCGACGTACACCCCTTCGAAGATGAGCCCCTCGTGCTGGTAACCAACCGCGATCACCCCCTGGCAACCGCCACAGCCATTGACATCCACCGGTTGCAGGGCGAAAATTTCATCGCCTTCGCAAAGAACGTGCCGTCGAGAACGCTCATAGACGGGATCCTGAGCCAGTACAATGTCTCTGTCCGCACCGTCACGGAATTCGACAATACCGAGACGATCAAAAGGGCGGTAGAGATCGGCGCAGGCGTCAGCATTCTGCCGGAGGTCACGCTGCGCAGCGAACTGGCTGGCGGAACACTCGCGGCAATACCCTTCTCCAATGACAGATTCACCCGGCCGACCGCTGTGATCGTCCGAAAGAACAAGACGCTCACGCATCCCGGCAGATTCTTCATCGAACTGCTCGGCAAAGGACAGGATACGGCGACATGAAGATCACAACCGTAATATTCGACCTTGACGGGACTATCACAAGGCCTTTTTTCGATTTCGACGCCATTCGCGAGGAGATTGGCCTGGATCGAGACGCCGGGCCGATCCTCGAACTTATGCCCAAAATGTCCCCCGAGCAGCTAAAACGAACCAACCGAATAATTGCAGAGCACGAAAAGGCCGCCGTCGAGCAATCCACGCTCAATCACAAAGCCGCCGAAACCCTCGACGCCCTAAGGCAAAAAGACATTCACATCGGCATATTGACCCGAAACACACGACAAAACGCCCTTGCCATCGCCCGCAAACACAGCCTTTCCTTCGACGCCATCGTCGGCCGCACCGACGGCCCCGTCAAGCCCGAAGCCTTCGGGGTCCTCAGCCTCTGCGAAACGTTCGCCACCAGACCCGACCAAACCCTCGTAGTAGGCGACTTCCTCTACGACCTCCTAAGCGCAACAGCCGCAGGAGCAATACCAGTACTACTAAACAACAACGAAAAAGCACACGAATACGCCAAATTCGCCGACCACACAATAACATCACTCGACCAGATACTCCCAATAATAAACACAAATTAAGCCTTGCCCAACGCAAAGCGGCCCAAATCAATAGTAAATTGTAAATAGGACTTTGTAAATTAAAATGACGGGTGGCAGCCACTGAATGAGCAAAGCGAATGAAGTGGATGGCTAAAAAAAGAAAAATTCCAAAGCCCCAAAGGGGCGAAAACAATAAAGCCCAGGGCAACGCCCTGGGAAAACACATCCCGCTCAACCCAAAAAAGCCCTGAAAGGGCGAAACAACACCATCACGCCACAAACCAACGCCCCATTGTCATTCCCGCGAAGGCGGGAATCCACAAATAAAACAACGCCGCAAGGCTGCCTCCGCAGTCAATCTAAAGTCGCAAGGTGATCCTTCAGGCGATTTCGAAGATACCGTTTACCCATACCCGTCTTAAGATACTTCTCACGTCTGAACGCATCTCTGCGGCTGGTACATGCTTCATAATAAACCAACTCAACACCCCTGCGATCTTTTGTAGATGGCACCAGACCGTCACAATGCTCCTGAACACGACGTTTCAAATCGTCCGTTGCACCAGTATAAAAACAACCATCCACACCGCTCAATAAAACATAAACATAATACATCACAAAAACCCCACAGCTTACCAGCCGAAAGCTTTCACCAAAACTACTTAAAGCATTTTAAAAACAGTGTCGTTCACCCTGTTAGAGCTTTCACGCAAGCCCCTTGAAGTATCTTAAAACTCTAATAGGGCCGAAGGCGACTGCAACACTTTATCGTTTAATAGGTGACCGTTCCTAGTTTCAACATTAATTATACAATCTGTGTTTGCTTCTTCAGTATTTATCCGCCACTGGCGGACTCATCCAATCTCTTACGTTGTAATTAGATGCATTTGTGTGTTTTACTTCAAGGTTTTACTTTTTCATATTTGCTAGTCTTATATCCGATACGATTCTGCTGATACCTTTTAAGTGCTTTTCTAATTGTGTTGTGGAAAAACTAATACCCTCTACCTTAGGACCTCTATCAATAAGTTCCTTAATGATTCTGATATTATCATATTGCACCCATTGGCGTTCGATGACTTTGTCGCCACTTTCTTTAATCAAATACAAAACATTTTCACTCCTGCCTTCCTTAGATTCATACAGTTCCGCAATAGCACAATGTGATTGCTCCAAAGTTACAGATAGAAAATCTCTAAACTGTGAATGCAAAGAAGTAAAAACTCTGAATGCTTCTTCTATTATAAGACTAATATATATCTTCTCATTTTGTTTTTCAATGTCCTTTTTTACAGTACTCCATCCGTCATACTCCAACAAGTGCTTCTTGTACATTATAGGCGTAACAGTAAATGCAACCTGCGTTGGTTCGAAACCTACAGAGATCACAGGATAGCTGATGCATTTAAGGGGCAAATCATAATGCTGGGCATAATTTCGCAATCTTTTCAATAATCTATATGAAAAAAACTCGGCATACAAACCACTATCCATTTCTGTATATTTAGTTGCTTGCTTGCTACTTTTACCCCACAGCTTTGACATCTTGTGTCTGATGTGATCGTCATAACTTTGGATGCTTGTTAGTATATTGAGAATTCTCTGGTTAATTTCAAGAGATGGCAACGTCATATTTTTTCTATCATGGGGACAATCAAGCCGAAATGTTTCAGAAACCTTAAAAATAGTCTGCCAGTACTCCATAAAATTATACTTGCATATCTGGTATTGTTCTTCAAAAAGAAGTTGGAAAAGCACTATCTGATTGCTTAAGCAAAGTTCCCCATACCTTTTCTTTTCAATCTCTACAGATGTTTCATAATCATCTGAAAGATAGTACTTATATTCACTTTCTTGTATCATATTATCTTATCAATCTAACTTTTTATTAAAAAAGAATTCATCAAGGCACTCAACCAAATTAAAGGGGTCAGGAGCCGTTTCCGCACTCGCCCGGCTGGACACTAAGAGAACTCTCCAATTCTTTAAGGGTAAATCTACTACACCGGACATGATAAAGCAAGTTAATTTTTAAATATTTTCCCCCCAACTGAACCTCAATTCCCCCCAGCCAAACCCCGCCAAGCCTTCAACCACAAAAAATCAGTGTTAATCTGTGTCCATCTGTGGCAAAAAAAGAGGCTACTAAACGAGGAACTTTCCAATCCTTGATTTTGCAACGATTTATGCTATATTCGAGCCATGGAGAATAGCTTAAAAGAATTGAAAGCAGAGGCTCAAATGAAAACCACGCTCGCCAAAGCTACACTGGCCGCCGCTGTCCTGATGCTGGCCACCGCTGGCCTTTTCGCATCGCCCGATCCGCCAGCCGGCTGTGGCGAACGCAAATGCAAACAGGCGCCTGTTAGCAACACGCTGGATTCGACCCTGAAAAAACTCCGCAACCGTGCCGCTGGCATCACCTCCTACCAGGCCAAATTGGACTACCTCTTCATTCAGGACCCCGAACTGCTTGATGCCCGGACCACAAGGACCGCCGTCCTCTACTACACCCGCAACAAGCAGGGCTCCAAGCTCCGGATCAACTTCGACACCATCAGCCAGGACGACGAAAAACCCCGCGAATACCTCGAGCAGATACTCTTCGACGGCGTCTGGCTGACCAAGATCGACCACCAGCTAAAGACCATCGACTCCTACCAGCAGACTCCCCAGGACGCCCCGATCGACGCTTTTGAGTTCATAAGCAGGAATTTCCCAATAATCGGCTTCGCACCGACCCAGGACATCAGAAAGCACTTTTTCATCTCACAACCCGACCCCACCCCAGCCGACGCAAACGACCTCATCTACCTCGAGCTAAAGGTGAAACCGGACTCATCATACAAGGATGACTACACAAGAATCGACTTCTGGATCAATAAAACCACATTCCTCCCAGCCAGAGTAAGGGCATTTTCCACAGAAGAAGACGTATACGATATCCAATTGCTCGATACTAAGGTCAATAAAAATTTAAAAAACACCGTTTTTAAGCTTGAAACCCCCAAAGATTTCAGTCAAAATAAACACCCATTAGAGCAGTAATACAGTTGCAAGGGATATCAAGATGGCAACGGGCCTGGTTATATACTATTCGAGAAGCGGCAACACAAAGCAGATGGCAACCACCATCGCCGATGCAATGAGCGACGCTGGCCTCTCAACGAAATGCAAGAGCGTCGAGCAGACCTCAGTAGACGACCTCGTCTCAGCCGACGCCATCGTAATCGGCTCGCCAACATACTACGGACACCCCGCAGCCCAGATAGACCAGCTTTTCGACGATTCCGTAAAGAAACACGGCAAACTAAACGGCAAGGTAGGAGCAGCCTTCACCAGCTCAGCCAACATCGGCGGAGGAAACGAAACCACCATCAACAATATACTAAACGCCATGATGATACACGGAATGGTAATCCAGGGAGACCCCCAGGGTGACCATTACGGCCCAGTCTCAATAGGAAAACCAGACGAAAGAGTAATAACCCAATGCACCAGAAGAGGAAAAAGGGTAGCAGAACTAACAAAAAAGCTATTTCCATAAGAATACGACAGGAAATCAGGCTATTTACGTAAGGAAATGACAGAAAATTAAGACCTCTGAAAACCATAACAACCTTGATATGGTCGTAGTTTTTGAAACAAAAACAAACCTGACAATAGAATAAACCCTATTTTTCAGGGGACCAGATTAAACTATTTACATAAGAATATGACAGGAAAGTGAGACTATTTACATAAGGACACAGCAGAAAGTTAAATTTTTTCGGTTAAAACAGGCATTTGAGTTGACAAGTACCCAATGGACTGGTAAAGTTTTGGGCAACTAATTAAAACATTAACTATCTTCTTTGGAGGACCGTTTCAATGCAGGAGTACGAAGCCCTCAAGGCACTGGTAGACGAAATCGAGAATGACGTCAATAAGGCTGAAGGCGGAAACAAAGCCGCCGGAACACGCGTCCGAAAACAGATGCAGCAAATTAAGCAGTCGGCCCAGAGCGTTAGGAACCGTGTTTTGGAAATACGCACCACCGACTAACGATGTAGCACTACCGACTGAGACGCGTCTGGCCAGTTGACTGAGATGTGTCTGTGTACAATTAAAAATGTAGCAAAGCAGACCGGGCTGGGAGTTTGTGCCTCCTGTCCGGTTGTGCTTTGTATGCTCTGGCGAGACTGAGACTGCTCTTGTATGACTGTGTTTTTGTGACTGGATGATATTTTACTGACATGCGATTCTGCTCTGATATGACGATACTGCTCTGGCGAGACGATACTGCTCTTGTATGACTGTGTTTTTGTGATGAGACGATATTGCTCTGGTATGACTGTGTTTTTGTGACTGGATGATATTTTGCTGACATGCGATTCTGCTCTGATATGACGATACTGCTCTGGCGAGACGATTCTGTTCTGGTATGACGATTCTGCTCTGGTGTGGCTGTGTTTTTGTGATGGGATGATACTTCTGATATGACTTTGTTTTTGTGAGGACCGCAATGCCCCCTTCTTTGATGTTTGATATTTCTAAGATCGATCTGACGCACGTTGCATTTGACCGCGAGGCCATTGGTAAGGTCAATCCGCAGTCCTATGAGATGTCGCAACTGGACGCCATTATATGGCACGACCTCGATAAGCTCCAATGCCTGGGCTATAAGGACCTTACCGAAGATGAATTCTGGATCCGCGGGCATATTCCCGGCAGACCTATCATGCCCGGCGTGCTCATGGTTGAGGCGGCTGCACAGCTTTCCAGTTTCTTCATGAAGCAGATCTACGGACTCGAGGGCTTTATCGGGTTTTCCGGTATCGAAAAGACCAAATTCCGGGATACTGTTGTGCCGGGCAAAAGGATGTATCTTTTGAGCTACATCTCCAAGCTCCGAAGCCGGCAGTTCAGCGCCACCGTCCAAGGGGTTGTAGACGGCAAGATCGTCTTCGATACCATAGTTATCGGAATGAAAGTCTGACCCGCGGATGGCCCGGCAGCTTTTCGAGGCCTGTTTGGATATTGACCCGGCCCGGCAAACTGTGCAAGAGCTGAAGGTTCTCCCTGCCCAAAAGGGGGTTATTCTCTTTGCCGACCCGGAGGACAAGCCGATCCAGTTGCTGCTGACGGCGAATATCAGACGCACCGCAGCTGCCAGGCTCTTCCCGCCCGAGGCCACGTCAGCGACAAAACGCGCCGATATCACGCAAATTACCCGCAGGATCCATTATACGATCTGCTACAACGATTTCAGGACCAGCCTTCAGTTTTACACTATTGCCGGCGTGCTCTATCCGGATACGTATGCCGAGATGCTGGCCCTGCCTAAGCAGACATTCGTTCGCATCGACCCCGGCGCTAAATGGCCCTTTTTTACGCTGACCGAGAGTCTGCGGGCGGGCGATAGCGAAGAAAGGATTTTTGGGCCATTTCCGACGAGGAAGTCGGCTGGCCGTTTTGTGGGCGCGTTGCAGGGCGCCTTTCGGCTGTGCCAGCGGCCGGACCTGGTTGACATTCCTGAAAAGGCCAGGAGCTGTCCGTATCTGCAAATGGGGACGTGCCCGGCCCCGTGCGTTGGGAACATCAGCCGGGGTGAATATCTCGGGCAGATCGAGGGTGCGATTGCTGCCGCTGAGGGCGATATTGAGCCTTGTCGCGAGCGTATCGAGGCGCGGATGAAGCAGTTGGCTGGCGAGATGGAGTTCGAGCAGGCCGAGATGGCGAAGAAACGGATCGAGCAGCTTGAGGTGCTGACGACGGGGGCGTACCGCTGGACGGGTGATCTGAGGCGGCTGGGGCTGCTGCATATTGATCGCTCGGCGAAGGTCGCTCAGGAGGGCAAGAAGAGGAAGGTTCAGTGCTATGCGGCCTTTCTCATACGGTACGGGCAGGTTACTGTCTTTCACGATTTTACGCTCGATAAGATGGGGGGGCTTTGCAGATCGCTTCAGGCCAAACTGGCGCAAGAGCCAGGGCCGTCAGGGCGAAATCGGCTGGGGGAACTGATGTCGCTGCTGTCGTACTTTCTGTACCGAAGCAAACAGCCGGGGATATGGCTCGATTGTGCATCGGTGACAGGGCCGTCGAGGGTTCCGGCTGCAAGCGAAATTCGAGAGGCGATGGGTAAGCACTTCGATGTGAAATCAAAGATCAAAAATTAAAATGCTGAAGTAATTAATAACCACGGATTTCGCGGATTAAAGGGAAGCTCTAAATTCTAATTACCAAAATACAAAACAAAATAATATAGCCACAGAGGGAAAAGGAATTTTAGACGGGATTGACGGGATCCTCCTTCGCGTAAAGCTACGGCGGGACAGGTTTTACTGGATTTTTTTTAACCACGGATGGCGAAGGGCACGAAGGATAGAAACACTAAATTCTAATATCTAAATTCAAAATTTTAATTACCAAAATATAAAACAAAATAATAGCCACTCGCCGCGGCGAAGCCGAGTCGCAGCAGGGCAGAGGGCAGAGGGCACAGAGGACACGGAGGGAAAAGGAATTTTAGACGGGAACCTCCTTCGCGTAAAGCTACGGCGGGACAGGATTGACGGGATTTTTTCTTACTACGAAGAGCCTGCCCCGTTCGACAAGCTCAGGGCAAGCTCTGAGTGAAGCCGAACGGGACGCGAAGGGCACGAAGAAGGGATGAATTATAGAAGCATAGAATTATCGAATTTCGTGGGGTGGGGGAATGGTGGTGTAAAAGTTTGCACAAATTGACATAAATGCGCCAAAAGTGGGGGTAAATGCGCAAAGGTTTGCAAATGTGCGCAAATCTGAGCAAAAACGAGGGGTAAAAACGCGGCAAAGCTGCGACTGGAATACAAAAACAAAATAAGACAGTTTAGAGCTTGTGGATGGCGTTTGGTTGGGTTATTATTATGTCTTGTTGATGGCAGAATGGGCTAAGAATTTGCCCATGCTACGAGACTGTACAATTATTGTTGTGCAAGAATTGTTGGGGTAGATGGTGTATCAATATGAAGAGCGGTACATAGCTTTTATTGACATTTTGGGATTCAGCAAGTTGGTAGAGCGTGCTGATGCAGATCCCGGACTTCTCGAAAGACTAGCGTCTGTCCTTGAAGAACAGGAAATGTATTCAGCTTTAGGGAGAAGCATGGACGCTTGGAGTGCTAAAGATCCTAGCGGCTTTTTTCAAAACATGTTTAAGATATCTACTTTTTCGGATAACATTGTGCTGTCCACAAAAACAAATTTGATTGGGCTTGGTCTTCTCACCACACTCGGCAGCATAATTTGTAACAGGCTTTTACATCAAGGTCTTTTTACTCGCGGTGCTATTTCTAAAGGAAAATTGATACATACAGATAAGAGTGTTCTTGGTGCCGGTCTGATCACTGCGTATAATTTGGAAAAATCTGCGGCTATCTATCCAAGAATTCTCTTAGATGAAAGCATTGTTCATGACATGGATGCCTTGGCGAACCAAGGTGGGGGTCCAGATCTCCGCCGTCAAGATTTTGATGACCTATGGCACTTGCATATACTCCATCCATCGATGTTGGATTTGAATTCCCATACTTCAAAATCAGAGTATAGTGCTTTGAGTGGTCACGATTACATGGCTCTTGGTCGGCAGGAGATTGTGAATGCTTTTAAGTTAAACGCTGATAATCTTGTAGTCAAAGCAAAGATAAATTGGTTGGCGAAGTATTTCAACGAGTATGCAGTCAGTTTTGGCTTGCCGAAAATTGAGGTCGTGGAGTAGGACTGTCTCTAGTTTTTGAATCAGAAAATCGACTGGTGGGTTCCGTGTGGCTTTGGTTAACCGCATGGGTAACAAGTTACCCATGCTACGATTCTTAAATGTTAGCGGGTAGATTTAATTTGCTTGTGGTGGGCTTTTGGTGGGGTTATTCTTATGTTCCGGTTGTAACTGGATGGGCGGAAAATTTGTTTATTTTATGAGGCTATGGTACATTTTAAGGGGTATGGTATGACCAGGTTTCAGGGGATTGCTTGTCGGATGCGGCATTTTATTTTTGTTGCGGGGGTCTTATTTACGGTTGCGGGTATTGTCTGGGCTATCCTGCCTTTCTTTTCCAGTCTTGAGGATTTTGCCGGTTTGTTTGGTAGTGTGTTGATCCTTAACGCGTTTGCCGTTGATGATGAGGTATTTTATGGCATCAATCTTGCGCTGGTTTTAGGGCTGGTATTGCTTGCGCAGTGGGCATTTCTCAGGCCGGGCAAAGGGTTTACGGTACGGATGGCTACTGTTGGCAGGCCTTTGAAGAGTAGTGTTTTTGTGGCTGGTCTGATGGCGACGCTTCTAACGACAGGCTTTATCGCTCTTTTGCTTGAATTGCCGGATTGGTGGCAGCCGCTTTTAGGGGATAAGAAGGATGGTTTTTATGTTTCCAGTTCTTTCATTATCTGGGCGGTAATGTTAGTGGTCTGGGCTGTTTGGACATGGGTCTTTTTTGTTTACTGGAGGCAAGGTGACAGGTATACACAGCTTGGCAAAATGATACGCGGTTTAGTGGCTGGGAGTATCCTGGAGGCGATAGTGGCGGTGCCGGTCCATATATGGGCGAGCCGGCAACGGGAATGTTATTGCTGCCGGGGTACGTACACGACCCTGGTGTTGGCGGCTACCGTATTGATCTGGGCCTTTGGGCCGGGAATAATTTTGTTGTACATGCGCGAAAAACGCCGGCGGCTGGAGTCTATGCAGCTTGAATGATCATTTGGGCGGCAGGCTTTTGCTTTTTTGCGAAAGGGTGAATTTGGCGGGTTTGCCGGCGAGAGGGTTTCTGGATTCCCGATCGGGGTCGGGAATGACAATGGGGGGTGGGTTTGTGGCGTGATTTGGTAGCGGCGTTTTGTTTTGTTTGGTTTGGTTTGGTTTTACACAACCCTTACAGGGTTGATTTTGTGTGTGGGGGCTTTTTCCCAGGGTGGCGCTTTGCTTACCCTGGGCTTGACTTATGTAGCCCTTTCAGGGCATTGGAATTTTTCTATTTTTAGCCATCCACTTCATTCGCTTTGCTTATTTAGTGGCTGCCACCCGTTGTGATTTGGTGAGGATAGAAACCGCATGGGTAACGAGTTACCCATCCTACGCGCTTCGCTCAAGAGTTTGGAATTTTTGTTTTTTTATTAACAGCAACCCCCGGACACGTCCGGGGGTTAAATGTTTTTTGTGGCGTGATTTGGTGATGGTAGAAACCGCATGGGTAACGAGTTACCCATCCTACGGGGGCGGGAAGTTTAAGTATGCGAATTCTTTGAATAAGTGTTTTGCTTTTTTGTCGTATTCTTTTGCGGCTTCGATTTCGTTTTTGTAGTAGCCTATGCTTAATGACTTTTCCTGGCATTTTATGGTTGCCTTGAACTTGTTTCTGGTCTTGTCGAAATGTACTCCCTTGTATTTTCCATTTCTTGACGTGTTTGGCTTTCTGTTTCTTGCATTTTGCTCTTTTGTGCATATTCTGAGGTTGCTTCTTCTGTTATCCAGTCCGTTATGGTTGATGTGGTCTACGACCATTGCTTCTGGCGGGTTCATGATGAATCGGTGGATGAGTATAACGCGGTTGTTGACCCTGCTGCGGACGTAAAATGTTTGGGTGCTTTTGACCGCGTGCCAATTGTACCTGATCAGTGAGGGGTAGTCTTCTTCGTCGACGATGGCGACTTTGCCCTGTGTCAGCGGTATGTATCTTACTGGGCTGGGGCCGCCGAGACGGGCGTTTTCGTAGGATGTGAAGTTTTGGCATGCCCCGGAGAAATCGACCTGTCGCCAGAGGCCCTCTGAGCCGCATTCGTTCTCGCAAACGAGGGTTGGCCAGAAGGCGCCAGAGGCGTAAACCGCGAATTTGCAGTATTGACATGCCATTGTTTAGAAACCGCATGGGTAACAAGTTACCCATCCTACGGGACTGTCCTCCTCTACTATCCCCTGATCTACCCTCTCGCGAAAAAAGTTCGCCCTCTACTATTGCACGAACTTGCGCGTTTCATGCGAAAATCGGGTGTTTTTTTTGGGGTGGAAATCGCTAAGTCTTTATGTGGTAAGGATTAAAAATTTTTTATTTTTTTGGTCCGTAGCAAGATAGTGATAGCGCAATCTATGCTATGTCAGGATTCAGGATACAGAATGAAACGCAGTATACAACATCCAGTATCCAGGTTTCTGGCCTTGAGGTTTCGCGTTTTTTATGCCTTGAATGCGAGGGTAGGGGGGGTATAATGGGTTTTTTTGGCGGGTAGGGCGTTGCTTTCCCGGCTTCTATTACGAGGAAGATAGTCTTTTTTTGGAGTTTGATCTTATGTCGATTTGCAGGAAACGAAATTTGTTGCTGGTTTTGCTGTGTCTTATTACCCTCGTCGGCGTTTCTGTTCGGGCTGATGCCTCGTCCGCCCGGCGTCCTAACATCGTCATTATTATGGTTGACGATATGGGTTTTTCGGATATCGGCTGTTATGGCGGCGAGATCGACACGCCGAATATCGACCGGCTTGCAGCTAATGGTCTTCGGTTTAAGCAGTTTTACAATACCGGTCGCTGTTGTCCGACGCGTGCGAGTCTGATGACCGGCCTGCACCCGCACCAGACTGGTCTCGGCCACATGACCGAAACGCCCGACACGCCGAGCCCGCTGGAGAACGAGCCGTACCAGGGCTATCTGAACAACCGCTGCGTCACGATCGCCCAGGCCCTGAAGCGGTCCGGCTACCACACGCTGATGACGGGCAAGTGGCACTTGGGTTACAGTCGCGACGATTGCTGGCCGCTTGAGCGGGGTTTCGATAAGTATTTTGGCATCCTCTCCGGCGCCAGCGACTACTTCAAACCCGCCAGCCCCCGGGGGCTAACCTTCATGGACCAGCCGGTCGAGGCGCCCGACGGATTCTATGTAACCGACGCCTTCACCGACTACGCCACCCGCTTCATCGCCGAATCCGCCGAGCAGGACGATAAACCATTCTTCCTCTACCTGGCCTACAACGCCCCGCACTGGCCGCTGGAGCCCAAGGCGAAGGACCTTAAGAAATACGAGGGCAAGTACAGCGTCGGCTGGGATGAGATATCGAAGAGGCGGCTGGCCCGTCAGCGCAAAATGGGGCTGATCGATCCCGACTGGACACCGGCGCCGCATGAAGGGCCGGACTGGGACTCGCTCTCCAAAGATGAAAAGCACATCCTCGACCTGCGCATGGCTGCTTATGCCGCCTGCATCGATTCCATCGACCAGAATATCGGCAAGTTCGTTCGCAAATTGAAGGCCATGGGCAAATATGATGACACTATAATCTTCTTCCTGAGTGACAACGGCGCCTGCCAGGAGGGCGGCACCTTAGGCAAAGGGACCGAAGCACAGATACGAAACCCCATGCTTACAGAGGACGTGGCTGGGCCGAGATGCGGACGGGTTTGGGCCAACGCCTCCAATACGCCGTTTCGGCTCTATAAGCACTATCTCCACGAAGGCGGAATGGCGACGCCGCTGATCGTACACTGGCCCGACGGCATTCCCAAGGGTAAGCACGGCTCCTTCGTCGAGCCGTTCGGCTATCTGCCGGACCTGATGCCGACGTGTCTCGATCTCGCCGGCGGAGAGTACCCCCGGCACTTTGACGGCCATTATGTCTATCCGACAGTCGGCAAGTCGCTGGTGCCGCTGATCAAGGGCTCCGGCAAACCGGTGCATACCGAGCCGGTTTTCTGGGAGCACGAGCAGAATCGGGCAATGCGCGACGGCAAATGGAAGCTCGTCTGGGCATTTGAGGGCCCGTGGGAACTCTTCGATATGGAAGCCGACCGCACGGAGATGAACAACCTGTTTGGCAAAATGCCCCGCAGGGCAGCCGAGATGCAACGGACCTGGGAATCCTGGGCCAGAAGAACCGGAGTGCAGTTCCAGCCGTCGTTTAACTCCTACGAAATGATCAAGGCCTACAAGGCATATCAAGAGCTTGGGCCGGACAAAAAACGCTGATAGTGAAAAGAGCGGAGTTAGTCAGGTGTGCAACCATCCACCTCGGCGATGCCTCGGTGGCTGCCACCCGTCGCTCTAAAGAGCGGAGTTAGTCAGGGGGGGCTGGATTCAGGTCTTGGGTTGACGTTTTTTTTGGCGGGGCAATTTTTTCCAAACAAATACTCACCCGCTGTAGTATCAGTGGTCGATAGGGGTAGGGGGGCGAATTTCCATGGGGCGTCCGTGTTTCGTAAGCCTGAAATCGGCGAATGCGGTGCCTGGGCGGTGTTTATTTGGAAATATTATCCAAGGGGGCAGTATAAGTGGGTCCCCTGAAAAACAGGGTATATCCCAATGCCAGGGTTGTTTTTG
>DAOVVQ010000070.1 GCA_030637065.1 Planctomycetota bacterium | reverse complement strand
GCGATTATTGCTGCTTTTTCTTTTATCATTTGTGTTCCAAGAACGAGGTGGCCTAAGAGTTGTCCTGCGTCGGTGTATGAGAATGCGACTTCGTATGAGAGTTCCCTTGTTTTGGCTATGTCGTGGAGGAATACGGCTGTCAGTACGAGGTCGGCCTGGATTTTGGGATATAGGGGGAGTATTTGTGTTGCGACGGCGAGCATCGAGTGGGTGTGTTCGAGGAGGCCACCGAGGTATGCGTGGTGCATTTGCATTGCGGCTGGGGCGGTGGTGAATTGTTTCATGAGGTCGGAATCGCCCAGGAAGGCGGCGATGAGGGCCTTTAGGGCGGGGTCCTTGACGGCGGCGAGCATTTCCTTAATCTGGGTGAACATCTCGGCGACGTCTTTGTCGGTTTTGGGCATGTAGTCTTCGAGGGCGACCTGGTCGGATTCGATGACCCGGATGTCGTTTATGACGATCTGCATGGCGTTTTGGTAGAGTTCGCTCTTGCCGCGGACCTGTACGAAGCCCTCTGAGGGCAGTTGGTTGTAGAGCGATTCGGAGACCTGCCACATTCGTCCGTTGGCCTTGCCGGTTCGGTCGGAGAGGTACATCGCGATGTAGAGGTCGCCGCGGGTGGTGTTTCGGAGGATCGGCTGGGTGATCATGTAGGTTTCGTTGAGCTGCTGGCCGGGTTTCAGGTCATTTATGAACAGGTGCGCCATTTTTCGCTCCAGATCGGTTTCAGTATCGGTTTTGGTAATATTGCTCTCACGAGGCGAAATTATAGCGGGCTTGGCTGGAAAGGCAAACGGAAAATCAGAACGGGCGGTTGGCATAACGGTGTTGACGGGGGTGGGATCGAGTCGAGGGCCGGCTGGGGATAGGGAATTAAAGAGCCGGTTTGGGGCGGTTAGCGTTTTTTGACGATTAGCACGGCGCCAAGGCTCAGGAGTATAATCGTGGCTGGCTCGGGGACCTCTCGGGCAAGGAAAGTTGACGGGTCGGCCATCGCGTCGATTGCGTAGATATTCGGCTTGTCGGCGAAGCCTAATGGGTCGTTGGCGTAGTAGGTCGAGCCGCTTTCGGCGACCCAGAAGAACATTTGCTGGGATTTCTCAATCGTGAATTCAGGCAGATAAACGTCGAAATCCTCATTAAGAAAGCTAAGTGTCATAACAGTAGCGTCGAGCGTCTGGTCGGCGTTGGAATAGTTGCCAATACGGACACCCAGATCGCCTGTCTTTGAGGCAAGTGAATTGACACTGTAACCGACATTTGAGAATGCTACACTGGCGAGATTGTCATTTATCAGTTGGTGGGTGTCCGGGTCTTCGTCTTTCTCATACAGGTCATCCGAAGCGAAAGGATACAAATACACTGCCCCGAGAGAACCTGCTGGTGTCCAGGGGATCTGGTCGAAATCGACGGTCGGAGAAGCGTTTTCGTCAAGTGTGAAGGTTCCGGTTTTTGGGTTGTCCAGCACGAGGGCCTGTGCGCTGGCGGACAGGATGGCGACGGCCAACAGGAATAAAGATAAGTTTTTCATTCGTTTCACCTTCTATTTAGGATTCGATCTTCTTAGGATTCGATCTTCACGACCAGTACTCGATCTTCGTGCGGCAGATGCCTTTGCGGCGAAGCCCTGACGGCGCCCAGCCGTAAAAATGCCTGTTTCTGGCGACAAAGACACAGAGACCGCTGGCGAATACCTGAAAAAAACCTCCCCCTGGCAAAAATAGCTCCCCCTGAAACTGTCGGTTATTATAGCATTTTTACAGATGAATTTCAAGGAAAATCCCCTGATGATCTGGCTGGCGGCCTTTTTGCAGGATTATGGGACTACAGGATTAAAGAATTAAAGGATTAAAGAATCAAAGAATTATAGAATTATGTGAATTTTGCGGGATTTTGGTGTGTTTTGGTGGTGTGTGGGCGAGTGTGGTGTGTTTTGGGGTGTTTTGGGGTTAGTATAGTTTTTGTTGTGAGGAAAATTGCGTTAACGTAAGATTTTTTCAGTATTTAGCGAAATTTCTTGACAGTTGTTGCCGCTTATATTAACTTTTGAGGTTTGCCGGTCGGCGGAGATTGGTGAAAGTAGCGTTTTTGGCAGTTAAATTGACATTTTGAAAATTGTTGGAGGTAAGTTTCTGTGAATAAGGAACTAGCCCGCGACCTTATTGGTGCGGGGATTCATTTTGGCCACGGGGTCAGCCGTTGGAATCCGAAGATGGAGCCATATATCTTCGGTAAGCGCGGTATGATTCACGTTATTGATGTGAAGGAGACACTAAAGGGGCTGTTGATTGCTAAGAAGCTTCTTGTCGAGGTGGTTTCTTCGGGAAAAGATGTTGTTTTTGTCGGCACCAAGCGTCAGGCCCAGAAGGCTGTTGCGGACGCTGCCGAGAAGAGCAGCATGCACTATGTTTGTGAGCGTTGGCTTGGGGGTATGCTGACGAATTTTCGCACGATTCGCTCTCGTCTTCAGCGTCTCGAAGAGCTTGAGACCATGGAGGCCAGCGGCAAGCTGGCTGAGGAGAGCAAGAAGCAGGGTTCGCGTCTAAAGCGTGAGATGCGTAAGATCAGCACTAACCTTGGCGGTGTTCGCAAGATGAGCAAGCTGCCCGGTGCGGTGGTGGTTGTCGATGTTCGTAAAGAACATATCGCACTGCGTGAGGCTCGGAAGCTGGGTATTGTGACGATAGGGATCGTCGACACCGACTCTGATCCTGATACGGTTGATATTGCGATACCGGCCAATGACGATTCTCTCAAGGGTATCGAGCTTTTGTTAGGTGAGTTGGTTACCGCGGTTGCCGCTGGTAAGGTCAGCTTTAAGGCACCGACGGGCCCGGCCCGCGGTCGTTCTAAGCGGCGTGCGCTGGCTACAGCCGATGACGGCGATGCTCCAACTCCGCTGAAGGCTGCAAGTCCGGCTCCAGCGGCACCTGCACCTGCGAGTACTGCTCCTGCGGCACCGGAAAGTCCTGCACCTGCGGCACCTGCCGCTCCTGCGGAGGTCAAGGCCGACAGTCCCGCTCAGGACAGCTCAGTTGCTGCTGCGGGAGAGGCTTCGCCGAACGATCCGGCCAAGTAGTCGCAGGAAACGAATTCCCGTGAGGTGGGCGGGGGTAATAGACAGTAGCGGCACAGGCTTTGTCAGCGGGTCGGCGGACGGTGAGTTGGCTGATGGCTGATTGGCGAAGCGTGTATGATAAATGTGTTAGATGTGATAACAGAATCAGGAGTTTGACCGATGGCAGAAATTTCAGCTTCTTTAGTGATGAAGCTCCGCAAGATGAGCGGACAGGGTATGATGGACTGCAAGAAGGCGCTTACCGAGACGAACGGTGATATAGACGAGGCGATGGCGCTCTTGCGTAAGAAGGGTCTTGCGACGCTGGAAAAGCGTGCGGGCCGGGAGACTACCGAGGGTAAGGTGGTATGCAGGAAGAGTGACGACGGCAAGACCGCGGTAATGGCGACGCTTTGCTGCGAGACGGATTTTGTCTCCAAGGGCGACGACTTTGCGGCTGCGGCCAAGTTGTTAGGCGATTACTGTCTGGCCTGCGGCGACGACGGCAGCGCGGAGGCGGTTTTGGCGACGGAGGTTAACGGTAAGAAGTTTTCCGAGGTCATTACCGATATAGTCAGCAAGATCGGCGAGAAGACGGAAGTCGGCGAATCGGCGAAATACCAGCTTGCCGGCAGTGGTGTGATCGGGACGTATGTTCACTTTAACGACAAGATCGGTTCGATGGTCGAGATCGAGGCTGGCAGTAACGAGGTCAGCGGCAAGCTCGATGCGATCGCGGTTGACATTGCGATGCACATTACGGCGATGAATCCCGCGGGTCTTGATCGGGATAGTATACCCGCCGATGTGATCGAAAAAGAGCGTGCGATCGCCGCCGAGCAGGTCAAGAACAAGCCGCCGGAGATCCTCGAAAAGATCGTGGAAGGCAAATTGGGTAAGTTCTTCAAGGAACGATGCCTTGTGGACCAGAAATTTGTCAAAGACGACAGTAAGACAGTCGGGCAGGCCCTTTCGGACGCGGCTGGCGGTGAGGTGAAAATAAAAAGATTTATACGATTTGAAATCGGCTAAAAAGGCTGTACAATAGGCATCGGTAATAAAAATTATCGATGCCTTTTTTAATGGATTTTCGAGGCTCAAGATGGCTGAGGTCAAGTACAAGCGAATACTTCTCAAGCTTTCCGGCGAGAGCTTCTGCAAACCGGGCGGCTTTGGGATCGAGGGAGCAAGCCTGGAATCCTTAGCCAGGCGGATCGCCAAGATCTGCAAACTGGGCCTGGAGGTGGCGATAGTTGTTGGGGGCGGCAATTTCCTCCGCGGTGAGACATTTTCCAAAAAAAGCCATATTCCGCGAAATACCGCCGATTATATGGGGATGTTAGCGACGGTGATAAATGCCTGTGCATTGCAGGAGACGCTGGAAAAGTTCGGTCAGCCGACCCGTGTCTTAAGCGCGATTGAGGTCGCCGCGATCTGCGAGGCCTTTGTCCGCCGGCGATGCCTGAGCCATCTGAAGGCGGGCAAGGTGACGATCCTGGCGGGCGGAACGGGCAATCCGTTCTTTTCGACCGATACGTGTGCCGCACTTCGATCCGCTGAGCTGAATGTCGATATCCTGATCAAGGCGACGAAGGTTGACGGGGTTTACACCGATGACCCGATGACGAACAGCGATGCCGAACTCATCGATAATCTCAGCTATGACGATGTTTTGCACAAGAATCTCAAGGTAATGGACCCCGCGGCGATAAGTCTGTGCCGGGACAACGATATACCGATAGTGGTGCTGAATATCTTTAAGGAAGGCGATATTACCAGGGTCCTGCACGGCGAGCATGTCGGGACACTGATCAGTTAAATAGTCGATAGTCGTTAGTATTTAGTCGGTCGAGGATGACACAGCTTTTTTATGCAGTGCGGTTTAAGTCAGGACGTGGATAACAAGGATAACCGGTGTTAAAGTCAGTGGAGTTTGACAGATGCCAACGAAAGCGATAGTTGACGAACACGGCAGGAGCATGGAAAAGACGGTAGAGCACCTGCAAAACGACCTTCGGTCGGTGCGGACTGGCAGGGCCTCGACGGGTCTGGTTGAGAACCTGATGGTGGATTACTACGGCAGCGCCACGCCGCTGAAGCAACTGGCGACGATCGCGACGCCGGATGCCGATATGATCGTCATCAAGCCGTTTGATCCGGCGTGTCTGAAAGAGGTGGAAAAGGCCATTCGCAACAGCGAACTTAGCCTTGCACCGATAGCGGACGGCAAGGTTATTCGGCTGAGTATTCCGCCCCTGAGCGAGGAGCGAAGGCAGCAGATCGCCGGGCAGGTCAAGCAGTTGGGGGAAAAGACCAAGATCAGTGTCAGGAATATCCGCCGGGACGGCAATAAGCAGCTCGACGAGGAGCAGAAGGCCAAGACCATCTCCGAAGATGATCGCGATAAGGGCAAGAAGGACATCGACAACCTGACGAAGAAGTATACCGACCAGATCGATTCGATCGTCAAGACCAAGTCCGCAGAGATCATGTCGGACTGATCGACAGCCTCTTGAGGGCTGTGATTTACGATTGACTATTTACTATTGCTGGGGGGCCGTTGGGGGGCTGGCTGCTGTTAGTTGGCGGGGGCTTTTGGCGGGTTTGCTCATCAAGTCTGGGGCCCCAAAAGCCGATAATTACCGGTGAACACACGGTTTAGCGGATTTGTAGTAGATACGGCAGCACAAAATATTTTTCCCGAAGGGGGCACCTGAAATGCGAACAGAAAACAATCCTTCCAATCCGGCAGCCTCAGTCAGGCGAGGCAAATTCAAGGTTGTAAAGTGGCTATTAATCGTGACAGCGGCGATAACAGTACTGATATTCGTTGGTGTGCCGCTTTATTTATCGTCTGAGAGCGGCAAATCCATGATCGTGGGCAGGATAAACGATGCCGTCGACGGCAAGGTCGAGATGGAGAGCCTGTCGATGGGCTGGTTTAAGGGTGTCCGGCTGAGGGACCTCAGCTTCGCCGACGATAAAGGGACGATGGTGGTCAGTGTCAAGGAGATATCGACCAAGCCGCGGTATGGGTCGCTGCTGTTTGGCAGTGTGGCCCTGGGCCAGACGCTAATTGACCATCCGGATGTTGTGATAACCGTCGATCGGGATGCGGCTGGCTGGGGGCAGGAGGAATCCATATCCGGCGAGCGATTACAGCGGGAGGCTGAATTGGCGGCGAAGGGAGAAGATGCGTCCGGATGGGGTATTACGGAGCTGGACCTCGAGGTTAAAGAGGGCAGTACAACAATCAACCTTGCTTCGGATAGTAAGAACGTCCAGAGCCTGCAATTTCGCAATATTGCCTCGAAACTGGAGTTAAACCCGGCTCCGAAGCGGTCAAGTTTCGATGTCTCGATGGCGGTTGCAGGTGGTGGTCGCTCGTCCGGGATAACAGCCAGCGGCAGTTTGACGCCGGCGAAAGAGAAGAGCTGGACTTTGAAGGGGACCAGCGGTGATATTAAGGTTAAGATCGACAGCCTTGATCTGGAGTCGCTGACGCCTTTGTTTGCCCTTGCTGGGAAGGATATGGAGGCAGGCGGTAAGCTGTCGGCGGATGTCGATGTTCGGCTCGAGGACGGGCGATTCGAGAAGGTTGACGCCAAGGCGGTGCTGGCGGGATTTAAGCAGATAATTGACGGCAAAGAGATGGTGCTCGACGAGCCGGTGCGGGTGGATGCGAGTATTTCCGCCGACGATGATACGGTCAGAATCGACAAGCTCGATATCCGGTCGTCATTTTGCACGGTCGAGGGCACCGGCGGCGTTAACCGGCTTGACTATACCTCTACCGCCGACCTAAAGAAGACGCAGGAGTTTGTGGGGCAGTTTGTCGATTTTGGCGATTATGCTTTTGCCGGAAATGTCAAGGAAAGCGGCAGGATATCGTTCGACGGCCCCAGGATAAGTGTCGTCGGCGAGGCCGTTTTCGATGATCTGGTGATAAACAAGGGCGAGACAGCCACGCCGAGAACGGCTGCGAAGATGGAGTTTGATTTCGAGGTGGACCGGGACAAAGAAGTGATCCGGATCCGGTCGGTGAAGAACTCGATAGATGCCGGGACGGTTGACGTTACCAAATCGGTGATCCCTTTGGGCGCAGGCGCCGCCGAGAATCTGGAGCTGGCAATCCTGGCGGATGTCGATCTGGTGCGGGTGCGTCCTTATATCGAGCTGTTCAAGGAGTTGCCCGAGGACGTTACTATCGCCGGTAAGCTCAAGAGCGATCTGTCGGTCAGCGGCGAGAAGAAGACGTTCCGAATAGCGACGGATGCCACGAAGATCAGCGATCTGAAAATATCCAAGCCGGGGCAAGAGCCTTTTACGGATAAGCTGGTGAATATCTCCGCCGATGTGATCTTAAATACCGAGGAAAAGAGTATCGAGATCAGGGACCTTCGCGTCAAGGGCACGGAGATAGATATCACCGGCGATTTCAGGCAGAGCAGCCGCAGTGGCAGGACACGCGTAAACGGTCGGCTTGAGGCTGATTTTGACCTTGCCGCCGCGAGTGCGGTTGCCGGGGCGTTTATGCCGGAGGGTCTTACGATGGAGGGTCGGCGCAAGAGTACGATCAAATTCGAGTCGGAGTATGCCGACGGTCAGGCCGGTGGGATGCTTTCTAATCTTAACGGTCAGGCTGATTTCGGGTTCGACCGGGCCGGGTATATGGGCCTTGATTTCGGGCCGACGGATATGACGATGAAGGTTGACAAGGGTTTGTTAGCCATTGCTCCGTTTTCGACGACGGTCAATAGCGGGAAGCTCAATTATGCCGCTGATGCCAATTTTAATAAGAAGCCGTCGTTGCTTGCCATGCCTGAGCCGATGCAGGTTCTCGATAAGGTCAGGATTACCGAGGAGATGGGCCAGCGGCTTTTGGTGTATCTCAATCCCATTTTTGCCGATCAGGCCAGTCTTAGCGGCGTGAGCAATTTTCACTGCGAGAAGATGCTCATTCCTCTTGCCGGCGGTACGAAAAAGGATATCGAGGTTGTCGGGACCGTTTGGATCGACGAGTTGCGTTTGTCGCCGATGGGGCTTCCGGATATGATCTTCAGCAATCAGGGCGATTTTCGGCTGGAACGGAGCAGTTTTGTTCTGCGGGACGGGCTGCTTACGTATGACAATATGCAGCTTGATGTCGGCGATAATCCCGTGAATTTCAGCGGCAGTGTCGATATCGAGAAGGAATTTTACGATCTTAATATTATGCTTCCGTATACCAGCGACGGGCGGACCGTTCATTTGGGCGAGGAGCCCAGCCGCAGGTTGACGGTGCGGAGCAAGGGCAATCTTCGAAGCGGTATCGACTGGGACAAGGTATTCGAGGGGGTTCTTGGCGAGGTGCTCCAGGGTCAGGCTGAGAAGATACTCCAGGATAAGCTCGGCGATGCTATCGGCGAGGAAGGCATGCGGATCCTTGAGGATATCTTCAAGTAACCGCTGGGTTCGCGGGCGCGGGGCTTTGTATCTTGTGAGAGAGTGTTTTATAGGACCGTGGGGCGGGGGGGGGGCGTTAAGCGGACGCCGGCGATCGCCGATAAAACAGTGCAGGTATTTATCAGGGGACAGGATGTTAAAAGAGGTTCTGACAGCGCCGACGGAGGAGCTTGGCAAGTGGAGCCGGTTTGCGCTTTTTCAGCTTCGTCTTTGGCGTCAGTGCGTTCGGATATTGCGTCAGAACCGCTCGGGCACGCAGGCGGCGGCGCTTTCGTATCACACGCTGTTTGGTCTGGTGCCGCTGGCGATAGTGATGCTGATGGTCTTTCAGTTGTTTCCCGCCTATCAGGATGTCGGGCCGAAGGTTCGGGAGTTTTTGTATGAGCAGGCGCATCTCAGCGATATTGAGTATACGATCGAGTCGGATTCGGGCGAGGGGCCACAGACGGTGGAGCTTACCGAGCAGATCGACCGGATCACGGAGGGTTTTATGGCCCGGCTGGATACGGGCAAGATCACGCTGTTTAGTGCGGTGATCGTGGTGGTCGCGGCGCTGGGGCTCTTGACGACGATCGAACGGTCGTTTAACAATATCTGGCATGTGGGCCGCGGGCGGAATTTTCTTCAGCGGATCATCAATTACTGGGCGCTTCTGACGCTGGGGCCGCTGCTTTTGGGTCTGGGTTTTTATGCCAGCACGCATTATCTTACGGCGGGCGAGTTTCAAAACGGTGCGGCGGGATATCTGCGTCCGGTGCTGCCGTATCTGATCAGCGTTACAGCGCTGTTTTTCCTTTACTTTGTGATGCCCAATACGAAAGTCAGCGTCCGTTCGGCGATTTGGGGTGCGGCTGTGGCGGCTCTTATATGGACGCTGGCCAAGTTTGTGTTCAGGATCTATATAACGAAGTTCATTCCTTATCAGGCGGTTTATGGGGTGATGGGGCTGGTGCCGCTTGGGGTGCTTTGGATTTTTATTACGTGGCTGATCGTTCTTTTCGGTTTGCAGCTTACGTATACGACGCAGCATCTTAAGACGCTCGATGCCGCTGAGATCGCCGCTATGAATAAGGCCCAGGAGTGCTTTGTTGTTAGTGACTTTACGATTATCAGGATCCTGGCCTATATTTTAGGTGAATTCGGGAAGAAGAGCGGGCCGGTTTCGGTCGATGCGGTCTGTACGCAGTTTAATCTGCCAAACAGTTTTGCGGAAAAGCTTTTGGAGCATTTCGCAGGCGCAGGGCTGCTATTCAGGACCGATGAGCCGGTTTCCGGTTTTGTTCCGGCTACGGACGGTGCGCAGATCACATTGGCTGAGATTGCCGACACAGCCTGTGCGGTGAGTTTTAGCGGCGGAGATGAAAGCATCCCAGCCGGGCTCAGGGACATGATCGCCGCCCAGCACGAACGGCTTAGCCGGCGCACGCTAAAGGACGTACTGACCGCTGGGGCCGAAGGCGACGAGCTAAACGGCTAAGAGGTGCAGCGCCGTATTCTTAGCAGGGGGTAACGCCTTTTTTCAGTATGATGTTTCCGTATTTGGCCAACTCGCCCGTCATCAGGACGGCGAAGGCTTCTTTGGCCCGGTCATAAAAATCGAACCTTCCGATCCTCGCTATCGCCGGTGCCGCTGGTGCGCGTTTATCGATCGGGATGCGGTAGGCCTTTTCCACCTCCGGATCGAGCGAATCGCCCGGCTCGGCCTTCATCATGATCAGGGGGCTGTCGACGTAGCTGTCCAACTCGAACAGTGGGAGGATCGCATCGAGCAGGTCCGGTATCCGCAGACCGTCGGCCCGAAGGACGTTGTCATTGAACGTTTCGCCCGGAAAGTGTGCGTCAGCCAGGACGATCTCGTCGCCATGGCCCATCCGGCACAGGACACCGAGCAGTTCCGGGCCGATCAGCGGAGAAATGCCTTTAAGCATTTTTTGGTCCTTTCGCGATAGTAATTTAAGCTAAACAGCGTGGGCCAGGGCCCACCCTACAGATTTATTGTATTGGCTGGGTGTTTAAGTTACAAGATTATTTCCAATGACCAAAAGCTCGATTAGTCGATAGTGGGTGGCAGGGGTGCTGGGGGTGTGATGGGTGGTTGTTTTGGTTGAAATGAGTGCTTGCTTTGGGGTGGCGGTTGTGTTAGTCTTTGGTCTGTTTATTGGTGCTGACGGAGTTTTTTAGTATATGGATATGGCCACACCCAAAACCAAAGATTGTCCCTTCTGTGCCGAGTCCATCCAGGCTCAGGCCATAAAATGCCGTTTTTGCGGTGAATTTCTGTATGGTCCGCGTCAAAGTACCGCACCGGACGCCAGCGGTGCCCAGCGGCAGGCGGAGCCGGATGCGGCTGGTGGGGCACAACGCAGCACTGGCTCGCTTTTTAAGGGGAGGCCGTCGATATTTGCTCTGGCTGGGACGGTTGCGGGGGCGATGTTCTTTCTTGCCATCGCCACAGCCCTTGTCGTTTTCCCGATCGAGCGGTTGCTGGAGCAATATCCGCAGCTTGATCTTAGCGAAAGCCGGATCGTGGACGTCGGCTACTACGCCCGCATGGCTGGGTATATGCTGGCCGGACTGATCGTGATGATGCTTGTTCTCAAAGCCGCTCATCTAAAGAGCATTCATTACGAAGTGACCGCCGATCGCATCGAATGGTCGAGAGGCATCTTCAGCCGAAAGATCGACAACATCGACATGTTCCGTGTGGTGGACCTGAAACTGCACCGGTCCCTCCTGGACTGCGTGTTGGCGATCGGGACCGTTACTATCATTACGAAGGACCAGACGGACCCGGAGTTCGTATTCAAAAAAGTAAGGCATCCGCGGTCGCTGTACAACGTACTGAAAGTGGCATCACTGGACGCAGACCGAAAACAAGGCGTGATCCACATCGAATAGCCGTCGTGCGGGGCGGGGGCGGTTGATCTCAGCGAACAGCATGGGTAACAAGTTACCCATCCTACGAGGCTGAAAGTTTTTCAGCGTGGGCCAGGGCCCACCCTACCAATCTGGCGCCGGACCGGCGATTTGTTTTGATTTTTGGAGGTCTTTACTGGAGGGGTTTTTTTAGTTCCTCTATTTTTGGCAGGTCCTTCAGGGTGTGCAGGCCGAATACGTCGAGGAATTTTTTTGTTGTTCCGTACAGCATTGGTCTGCCGAGGACCTCTGCCCTTCCGACGATCTTTACCAGGCCCTTGTACATGAGGTTTCTTATGACCTCGCCGCTGGCTACTCCGCGGATCGCTTCGACGTCGGCTCGGATGATCGGCTGTTTGTACGAGATTATTGCCAGTGCCTCGAGGGCAGCCGGGCTTAGCTTGGTATCGGTGCGGGCCCGGAGGAGTTTTTTCAGCCAGTAATTGTACGGACTAAGGGTCATCATCTGGTATCCGCCCGCGATCTGCTCGATCCGGAAGGCGGAATTTGCGGCTTTGTATTTTTCGTTGAGGTCTTCGATGCACTTTTTGATCTGTTTTACGCTGCCAGCCTCTGCGATCCCCACGAGCCGCTGGGCGGTTAAAGGCTCGTCGCTTGCGAAGAGTACCGCTTCGGTGACGGATTCGAGGGTTGTTTCGATATCCTCGTCAACTTCGGCTTCGGTATCGTCTGGCTCATCGAGCTTAGTTAGGTCTACTTCGTCGCCTTCTGGCTCATCGGACTGGCCTGGCTCTTCGGGTTCATCGCCGAATTCGTCGTCAAACTCATCTTCGGGCTCATCTGTCGGCTCGTCGAGCGGCTGATCGGTGGGCTGGTCGGCTGATTCGCCCGCGGACTCGCCGGGCAGATCGTCTTCGAGTTGGTCGTTATTTGTTATTTCCGGGTCGTCTGTCATAGGTTTTTCCACTTAAATGGGTCAGCGTCTTTTTTACTGATCCGTATTGTGACGTCTTTTAGCGGTTTTTTCAACCTCTTTGCCAAACTTTTCAGTGCAAATCTCTCAGAAACCGTGTGCGAGAGGCAAATACACGTCAAACCGGCCTCCTGAGCGGCTAAGGCGAGGTGGTGTTTGAGTTCGCCAGTCAGATACAGGTCGCATCCCTGGGCGATCGCGGTGTTTATGACCTTGCCGCAGGACCCGGCACAGACGGCGGCGGATTTGACTATTCTCTTGTCGCCGGCGACGATTCCCATGGCTTTGGCTCCAGTTGTGGCCTTTATCTGCTCGATGATCTTGCCAAGTGCGGTGGGTTTTTCGAGCTTTCCCATCCTGCCGAGTCCGAATTTGCTCTCGAAATCGTAGTGGCGGACGACGTCGAAGGCGGGGGTCTCGTATGGGTGTGCCTTTCGCATCGCAGCGACTACAGCTTTGACTTTGCCAGCGGTGACTACGGATTCGAGCTTTATTTCGGCAACGGTCTCGAATCTGCCCTTTTCACCGATGGCTGGCCTTGCTCCATCAAGCGGCAGGAATGTTCCCGTTCCTTCGGTTTGGAATCCGCAGTTGGAGTAGTTGCCTATCCGGCCCGCCCCAGCCCGGTAGATCGCGTCTGCGACCTCGTTTACGTTGCCAACGGGGACGAAGGTGATCAGTTTGTACTGCTCCGGCGCGGGGTTATCGACGAAGTCGCCTATCGGCTCGGGGTCCTTGATGCCGACTATCTCGGCCAGAAGATCGTTTACTCCCCCTGCAACGATGTCGAATGCCGTGTGTATGGAGTAGACGCAGATGCCTGACTTTACCAGATGGTAGACGATCTGCCCCGGCCCGTCGGATGTTACGGTTTTCAGGCCGTCCCAGATTACCGGGTGGTAGCTGAGAATAAGGTCGGTTTTCAGTTTTTGGGCCTCGGCGAGGACATCTTTGGTGATGTCGATCGTCAGGAGGATGCTCTTTACTTTTTTGCCCGGTTCGCCGACGAGCAGCCCGGTGTTGTCCCAGTCGAGTGCGAGATTTCGCGGGGCGATCTTTTCGACATGGGCGGCAATTTCACTTAGCTTCATTTTGTTCTCCTGTGATTTGGTTTTTTATAAACCACTCGCCGCGGCGAAGCGCGTCGCAGCAAGGCAGACTTTCATTTCAGGATTTCGTTGAATGCGTTTGTTAGTTCCTGTGTGATCGGGCCGGGTTTGCCGTCTGCTACTGTGTGGGCCTCTATTGCGATTACGGGTAGTACCAGCATTACGACGTTTGTCAGGAAGACTTCTTCTGCGGCCAAGAGATCGTTTATTGTGATGTCCTTTTCCACCAGTTCGATCGACTCAGCCTTGGCGATCTCTATCACCCTTTTTCTGGCTATGCCGGGCAGCAGGCCGGTCTCGACGGGCGGTGTGCAGACGGTTGAATCTTTTACGATGAATACGTTGCTTATGCACCCTTCGGTAAGGCGGTTGTCGTCGGTGAACCAGAGCGCCTCAGCGGCTTTTTTCATGTGGGCTTCGTTTAAGGCTAGCAGTCGCGGGAAATAGTTCGTTGTCTTGTGGCGGCAGGTCGGGTCGGTCGGGTTCTGGCGAATGTCGGTCAATATGACGGAGACGCCCTTTTTGTAATACTCCGGCGGATAGGGCTCAAATCGCGCCGCTGTGATCAGCAGGGTCGGTTTGCCGTCCTGCTCTTTTAAGGGACCGTTGGTCAGCGTCAGCCGCATTCGGGCGTCGGTGAAGTCGTTTGCCGTGAGGACCTGATCGATGGCATCGGAGATGAATTGCTTGTCGAATGGATTTTTTACGGAAAGGGCCTTCGCGCTGGCAAAGAGCCGTTCGAGATGGTCATCGAGGGCAAAAACACTGCCGGAGGCGGCTCGCATGGTCTCGAAGAGTCCCATTCCATAAAGCAGCCCGCTGTCAGTTACCGGGACGCTTGCATGGTCAGCGTCTACGATCTTGTCGTTTAGAAAAACTTTGCTCATTGTTTTACCTTGTTTGTAATCAAAAACTCAATGGGTGGCAGCGTGTTTGCGCAGCAAACCGATGGTCGAAGCCACTGCGGAAACCACCATCGGTTTGGCTTCGCCAAACACGCTGCCACCCGGATGATAAACTTATTTTTGAATT
>DAOVVQ010000266.1 GCA_030637065.1 Planctomycetota bacterium | reverse complement strand
GGATGGTAACGACTTTGTGGATATTGCTGCAGGTGAATATTACAGCCTTGCACTTAAGGCGGACGGTTCCATCATCGGTTGGGGATACAACGACTATGGTCAAGCGAGCGTACCTGACAGCAACGATTTTGTGGCAATTGCTGCGGGAGACAGGCACAGTCTTGGTCTAAAGGAAGATGGGACTGTTGCCGGATGGGGCTGGGACCGTTATGGCCAGACCACATCGCCGGATGCTAACGACTTTGTGGCGATTGCTGCAGGGTACAGCCACAGTCTTGGCCTGAAGGCCGATGGCTCTATTGTTGGCTGGGGACGAGACAATTACGGTCAGGCTACGCCGCCCGAAGGTGGGGGCTTTGTGGCAATTTTTGCCCACGGCAATTGGAGTATGGCGATCCGTCAGGTTTATGATGAGTGCGATTATGATACTGATGGGTCGATCGGCTTGAGCGATTTGCTGATGGTCGCGGACGACTGGCTTGGTTGGAATCCGATCAGGGATATTGCGCCCGGACGTCGTGGGGATGGCGTGGTCGACTATTATGAGTTCACCGAGTGCGCCCAACGGTGGGACTAAGAGCGGCTCGCTGGCGCCTTGTATGTGTCCCCGTATCTCATTGCCTGGGCCTGAAGTTGTGCAGTCTGAATTCGGCCATGGACTCATCGCCGGTTCCTTCCATCCAAAAGGAAATAATGGCTTTGCGGTTCCAGTTTTTTGGTGCGTAGTTTGCGATATCCAGCGTTGTTTCGCCATCGAGTGAGAGGAGGTCACCTGCGATCACATCGGCCAAAGCTCCGCCTTTGCCCCACGGCAGTACACGTTTGCGGCGGCTGTCGAGGATGGAACTTGTCCAGAGGACGCTCTTAATTGCCTGGCGGTCGTCATTGAAGAAGTCAACGCGCAGGGCAAGGATCGCGTTTTTGTTCTTCGTTGCCAAAACATTATCGGTTCGCACCGAGGCAGTCAGCGTATCCGGTAACTTCTGGAACATCGCGCCGGCAATAGCCCTTCCCTGGTTTCCCTTGACACCCAGGTAAGCACGCGAATACTTGTAATCATAGACGCCGTAGCTGTCGGATATCTTATTGTCCGAGTCGTTGCTTCGGTCGCACCAGGAGAATTTTCTGCAATACTCCGCGTCGGTGAAAGCCGCCTGTAGTTTCGCAGGCAGGTCGGCCCCGATACGGATAAAGACCACGCCGGGGCATTTCATTGTTATCGTCGCCGGCAATACACCGTCTTTGCGAACGGCTGAGACGACATCGACCGGCTTCGCTGCCTCACCCCACCGGCTGTTGTGAGCATCGTCAATGCGATATACATAGAGCCTGGTTTCGTCATTTGTAAATAGAGCGTCCGGGAGGCTCTTAACGGATAAATGAACGTCAACCTGCCCCGGCATCTGTTCGTGCGACCAGAGCAGTATGGCCGCGCGATCGTCGCGATCGCCTGCTCGCCCGTCGCTGACCGAGGCAAGGGTCCTGATCCCGGCATCGGCCTGCGAAAACACCCGGCGCGTCGGCATGGTCCTGATGAGTCGCAGCGTCTGGGCCCTGGGTGAATACAAAGCGCCCCCGTCGGGGTCCACGCTGAACATCGCTTTCGAACCCGTACTGCCAAGCATGAAGTCCCAACACGTGATATCGACATCCACAGCCGCCAGCAGATTGCTCCACAGGTCCGCCATATCGATTGCGGCAGCCACTGAGTTCTTATAGCGATCGCGCTCACCGCTGGGATCGACCAGCTTGTCGCCAAGAGTCATTTGCGTATATACGAATCCGGTGGTATTGAGGTTGTGTTTTAGCAGAAGTTCGCGAACCGCGCGAAGCTCGCTGTGAAAGTCGATCGCCTTTTTTCCCATACTTGCGCGGTAGTTGTTCAGATTCACGTAGTCGATGAAGTCTGATAATTTCTCCCCCGGCCTCAGGCCCTTTTCCATCGTAAACAGCAGGGCCTCGAGAAAGGATGAGCCCATCTCGCTGCCTTGGAGAGAAGGCCATGGTTTCGTCGACCCTCTCGGGAGCAACTGGAGGGCGAAGGTTTGCCGATCGATACTTTCAGGGGTGGCGTGCCGGCGAATCCCCCGCACATAGTTAAGGACAATGTTGGCATACTCGGGCGCCCCAAGGTCCGGACGGCTGTAGCGCAGGTAGTGGTCGGCCTCCTGCCATATACCCCAGTTGACGGGAAAACTCGATTGATAGCCATTGCACCATCGCCCCATCGCATCGGCTGCGGCGGTAACATCGGTCGGCACAGGGAAACGATCGTCAAAGAAGGGCTTTTTTTGTCCTCTCTTCAATCGGATCAGCGTAGGGTCCTCGTTGTACCAGGGACGCGGGGCGCCCATGAGCTGATGTAAGATAATTATTCTTCTCTGCTGCAAGGCTTGATGACCCTTTACTAACTCCGCATCCGGTGGCTCGACGTGAACTTCACCCGATCCGTCACGGCAAACAGGGTATGGGTCCATCAACACATTGTCAGATTTGCGAAAGTCCTTGGGCTTTTCCCGAAGCGACGAGAAGTTCAGCGGTATGTTGAATATCGCCGGGTCAAACTCATCGATATACTCCAGCCCCTGGTGGAAAGACTCGAGGCTTCCAGTAGAAAGCGTCCTGGCGCAACCGAGTTTGGTTCGCAATAAGGGGAAGAATGCTACCTTGTCGCAGTCGACAACTACCGACATCTCATCTGCGCCAATCTTGGCCGGATCCCCATAGCCGGGATTCTGGAAAAAAACCACAAGCGAGATCGCGAAACCGAACACGATCAGTTTCTCGTTCATATTGCAGCGCCTCCTATAGTCCCGGCGCGCCGTGACTAAAATTCTTCGTCAGCGTCAGTGGCCCATCCGTAGCCGCTTGGAGTCCGTCCGCCGCCGTCGCCGTCTCCTTTTCCCCATGGGATTATGGGCGGCAGCGTGTCTACCCATGCATCGTAACGCGTTCGCATGTTGCTGACGACATCGGGATTCTGGGCTGCGAGATCGGTTTCCTCTCTGGGGTCGGCCACGAGGTCAAAGAGCCGCCAGCCGTCGTCGTATTTGATAAGACGCCATTGTTTCCACCGCACAGCCTTTAACCAGCGGCGGGGGGCATCCTTCGGGTCGTCATTGCACCAGTAAAGCTCTTCGTGAGCGTCGCCGGTTTTTTTGCCGCGCAGATACGGCAGCAAATTCTCACCGTCGCATCTCCCCGGCAGGTCCTTGCCGGCAACAGCCGCAGCCGTGGCATAAAAATCCCTCGTGCACATCAGGCCATCGTAAGTCTTTCCGCTCGGGATCCGGCCCGGCCACGAAATGATCGTCGGCACTCGAACCCATCCCTCATATTGGGTCCCATCCCCTTTTCCGCCGCGATAAGGGTCGGGGCGAGAGTCCGACGGGGTGCCGCCATTGTCACCGGTCAGGAGGATCAATGTATCCCTTTCCAGGTCGTGCATTTTAAGAGCAGCCAGCAGTCTCCCGACCGCCTCGTCGACGGCGATCAGGTTGCCGGCCAACTCGCGTCTACCTCCAGTGGCGGTCGAACGCGCCTGATAGTGTTCGGGCGATTCGGAGTTGGGCTCGTGGATCGCAAAAGGAGAATAGTAGAGAAAGAACGATTTGTCCTTGTTGTTCTCGACAAACTCGACTAAGTATTCGCCGTCAAGGTCGGTCAGGAACCCCTCCGACTCATCCTGCTTGATGTAGATATAGTGTTTTCCCGACACCATAGGCGGCTTGCGTGATACCTGAGCGAACCCGCGATCAAGCGGCCCCTGTCCCTTTGAACCGATGTCCCATTTGCCTATATGGCCTGTAACATAACCGGCCTCGCGCATAAACTCAGCCATGGTCGGGTGGTCCTCCGGGATGGGCAGGCCGCGTGCCATGCCGTACTTTCCGAACTTTTGCGTGTACATGCCGGTCATTATGCAGCACCTGCTCGGGCTGCAAGGGGGGTTGGTGATATAGGAGTTCGTACACTTTACGCCATTGGTGGCTAACGAATCCATGTGCGGCGTCGGAATATCGGGACAGCCGAAGGACCCCAGCTCACCGTACGCAAGGTCGTCAATAAAGATAATAACGACGTTGGGCTTTCCTTCGAGCCTGACATCCATGCTGCGGTTGCTTAAAACAAAGCTGCCCAATCCGGTAGCAGCAGACCTCTTTAGAAAATCACGCCGATCCATAATTATCCTCCTTACTCAAACTGACCGTTTTTTCAAAACGGACCAGCTTGATTAGTCGATAGTCGTTAGTATTTAGTCGGTTGAAGCCGACGTTGTCGGCAACTGTTTTAAGTTTTATATCAATCCTGCTTTAAGGGCGTATAGAAGGCCGCTGGTTTTTCGTCCATCGTGTTGCTCAGCGTCCCGAGATGCTCTATCGTACACTCGATATTGTCTCCGGGCTTAAGGAAGTTTCCTGTCGCCATTGCCACGCCCTCGGGCGTCCCTGTCGCTATGATATCTCCGGGTTCGAGCGTCATTATGTGGCTTATGAAGGAGATGATCTGCGCGACGGAGAAGATCATCCCAGCCGTGTTGGCATTCTGGCGGATCTCGCCGTTTACCTTCAGGGTCATATTGAGGTTCTGCGGGTCGGGGATTTCGTCGGCTGTGACGAGCCAAGGGCCAATGGGCAGGAAGCAATCGGACCATTTGCCGTTTAGCCAGTCGAAAAACTCGTCCCACGGCCTCTGGGCCCGGTTCTCCTTGAATGTTACGCTCCGGGCGGAGATGTCGTTTGCGATGCAGTATCCCGCTGCGTAGTCGAGCGCCTCTTCGGGCGGTACGCACCTTGCCGGCTTACCGATCATAACCGCAAGTTCGATCTCATAGTCGACCTGGTCGCTGTATTTCGGCCAGGGAACCTTCGTATCCGTCCCAGCCACAACAGTCGGCGGCATGATAAACGGCCTTGGAACGGTTGTTGTCTCCGGCGAATCGCTCAGGCCGAGCTTGAGCCCTCCCTCTTTGATGTGGGCGGCGTAGTTTCCGGCAAGGGCGAGCAGTTTTCCCGGCTTGGGTATCGGCGGCAGCAATTTAATATCCGCCGGCGAAAGAAACTCCTGCACCGACTCCGTCAGCGCCCGGACCTCCGCCATGCACTTGTCGCCGCGATTTAATATTTCCTTGATGCTGTGGTACTTGACCTTGCGGCTTGTGTGGGTGGGGATGTCGATGATGCCGTTTTCCGTGACGATGCCGCAGGAAATGCGATTGTCGTAGAGATACGTTGCTAATTTCACATTGGGCCTTTCGAGATAAAGCTATGAACCGATTCCAGGATTCTCGAAAGACTTTACCTATCCAGT
>DAOVVQ010000185.1 GCA_030637065.1 Planctomycetota bacterium | reverse complement strand
CGTCGCCGTTATCCGCCATGTCAATTGCACGCTGGATGGTCTTATAAGCCGACTGCCGCCCCTGGCCGTTATTGCTATCGCTTCCTTGTTTAGTGTCGACATGAAGTATCCTGCGTTGGAAAATCTCGCTCGTCGACAACGCATAGTTATAAAGCCTGACATTGTCGATATATCCGTTCCACCAGGGACCCTGCTGAGGCTGTTCAGGGTCGCCGCCTATCCAGATATCTTCTGCATTAAGATTGACGGTTCCCATCGCATTGGCATCGGTATCCAGCGAACCGTCGAGGTAAAGGCGCAGTTTTTGCTCGCCTTGGTCATATACACCCGCCAGATGATACCATGTCTCGTCTGCAAGGGCGGTCGAGCCGGCAAGATAAGAATTGCCTGAAAGGCCTTCGCACGAAATGAACGCCTTTTTACTTTGTCCGTCGACCCCTATCTGCCAACTGCTCTGGCCTTTGGAAATGAGGATCTGGTCGCGGTCATTGCTGCTGATCCTGATCCGGGCATCGATGGTAAAAGAGCCGGTAAGGGCCGGATAATCGTTTGCGTCGATCGCAATGTAGTCGTCTCCGTCCATATAAATGGCGCCTTGGCCGACTCTTGCCAGAGGTTTGGTCACCCAGACTGGATTTCCATAGATGACACCGTCATAAGAAGACTGGCTGTCGGCGGCGTCGATGTCCAGCGGCCAATGCGAGATCATTTGAGGGGGCAGGCCGTCAGGACCCCAGGGAAGCGTTAGAGCCCATGACTCTGACAGGATCGCAAAATCGAGCAGGTCAACAACACCGTCTTGAGTAAAATCAAATTGATTCGAGCCCGATGCGCAGGGACAGACTCCGAAGCATACTGCCGCAAACAGCGCCACGCACACACGATACAGCTTGTGCAAATTTGAAGGTTTCATCTACCTCTTCACATTTACAGGTTTCCCGAAGCCAGCTCTGCCAGCCAGTGAATCCGTTCATTTTTCATGGAACCGGAATAATCCGGAAATGACGTTTTCCTGAGATGGTCATAACCGAAAGGAATTGTCCCGGCATATTCAAACAGTATTTCACCGCATGGATTCCCGGACTCGTCCAGGAAGGATATCTTCTCTATGAGATCGTTATGCAGAGCGATCGTATATTCGACCGTGCCCTTTGCGTGAAGAAGAGACACTTTGCACCGGGTCTTATCAGCGAGCAATTCCGTTTCAAATGCGATCCTGCTCAAGGCGGCATCACGCCTGACCGTATCGACGCAGTGCAGGCCCATCCAGGGTCTGTTCATCCCCGATAGCAATGCCTGGCGCGGGTAGTAGATCACCGAACCGGTCGAATCTCTCAGTGCCGTTCCTTCACTGTTTTCGATAAGCTTGATCTTATTATCGATCGCAAGGGCAAACCATGCCGGTTTCGTCCGTGTCGCGGGCCAGGTAAACGGGATTTGCCCCAGGCCTGTAATCGTATGGCCGTTAAAAGTGCCGTTCACAGTGAAATAGCACCAGCTACGTCGATGATTATCGTCGCGTTTGTCGATGAAAGCCGAATCCGCGGGCCAGTTATACTGGAACCTCTCTTCCATTAGTGCATCGTAATTCTGCACGGAGAAGGTGATCCTGTTTGCCCCTTTGTGCCTTGAGGCTGCGATCAACAGGTCCTTCGTTGACGAAAAATCCAATCTGGACCTGACCTCACGGCGTTGGGTACCGCTGATAAACGCCCTCATCGCCGCGCTGTCTGTGGGCAGAACCATGACGGACATGTCCGGAGTCCAAAAGTGATGGTTACGAATTGTCACTTCCTGGCACATATTCTCGAGGAAGTAGTTGCCGCTATCATTTTGAAGCACCTGATAGGAGGTCTTTCCGTTGGATACCGCCAGACGCATCATTACCGGGCCGTTGCCGCCTTCGGGATAATAGTAGTATCCTTCAATATCCGTATGCTCCGGCGAGACGGTGGTATTTTGCACAACAGGGTTTGTACGCTGATGCATCGCCTGTGCGGCACCATTGGCATTGTTATTTACGGAGGAAGTGGTTACGAGCCCCAGTGTGATAGCAGTTGAGGCGGATATCGTAAGAACGGTCTTTGTTGTAACAGCGGCAACTGTCGAGGCGAGTGCTCCTACACCGAGCGTTGAAGAGGTAATTGAGATTTGGGCGGCTGAGACTTCACTCGGTGCCGTCATCTTGCCAAAGAGTGCCAGGGCTGTGACGAGGCTCTTTTTCCCGAAACCTGAATTGAAGAGATGCTTTTGCAGCTTTTTCTTTGCCCTGTGAAAAAGAAGCCTGCTGCTTAATTCCGACACCTCCATAACATCTGCGATCTGGGAGTAAGGCATATCCTCATAGCATCTCATTGACAGCACAGCCTTTTGCTTATCCGTCAATTTCGACATGGCATAAAAAATAGCCTGTTTGACCTCTTTATTGATCACATTTGCCAGACCATCAAGATTGAAGGGCTTGTTTACCAATTCTTCAGCGTGTTTTTGCAGAAGATGCCGCCGTCGGGTCTGAGTTCTCGAATGTGCACGGATCTTGTTCAGTGCGATCCGGCACAGCCAAGGCCAGAATCGGTCGCTTCTTCTTAATTGTCCAAATATCTTATACATTTCCAGAATCGTCTCCTGAACGATGTCGTCTGTCAAGTCTTCTGACAACGTAATGCGAAATACATAGCTTCGAAGCGAATCATGGATGGTTTCCGCTAATTTGGGTAGCGTTTCCTTATTTCCATCGAGCGATTGCTCAACAAGTTCAATGTAGTTATTCAGTTCGATCACTGGAAAACACCACTATTTAGGTGCCCGAGAGCACAGGCTTGTTTCAATAAATCTTTCGACTTTTTTTAAACGCTTCTTAAAGGCAATTCCTGCACATTTTTTTGCGTTTCTTTAACGAAAGATTATATTGTTTATAGGGTTTCCCAGCGCCAAAAAGCCTCTGCTGCTCGCACAGCAGAGGCTTTTCGACGTTACTGTACGCTCTACGATTCAAAAAGTTAGCAATATTAGCCCTCAGCAGCCCGTTGCAGAATGTATGTCTTCATGCGTTCTACCAGGTCAAGTCTCAGACGTATTTGGTCGGCTTTCTGGTCCCGTAACTGGTCTTGCTTCTGCTCGCAAAGTTCCTGGCAGGACGGATCGCAGACGTGGTCGCCGATCTTTTTCTGTGTACGGGTCCGCGTTCGATCCTGGTCTGGCTCACCATCGCCATTAGATTTCAGGGTATACGCCTTTATTTGCTCCAAAAGAATGAGTCTTTCCCGCAGCTGGTCTCGTTTCTGCTCACGCAACTGGTCCTGCACCTGATCACAAGGCTCTTCCACACAGGATTGGTCGCAGACGTGGTCACCGACCTTCTTCTGTGCACGAGTCCGGGTTTGGGTCTGATCCGGGTCGCCATCACCATTGGCCTTCAGGACATCTTCTTCCAGGCAAGAGCCATCCTGCTTCTGATCCCGCAACTGATCCTGCTTTTGATCGCGCAACTGGTCCCTCAACAGGGTGCAATTCGGATCACAAATCTGGTCGCAGATATGGTCGCAGGTCTTTTTGCGGAGGCGGATCCGGAGCCGAATCTGGTTCGGTTCGCCGTCGCCATCACCACCATGGCCTTTCAGGATAATCTCCGTCAGGACAAACCCGTCCATTTTCAGGTCGCGCAACTGGTCTCGCTTTTGGTCTCGCAGTTGATCCCGTAACTGGATGCAATTCGGATCACAAATCTGGTCACAAATATGGTCGCAAGTCTTCTTGCGGAGGCGAAGCCGAAGCTGAATCTGGTTCGGTTCGCCGTCGCCATCACCGTCGCCCCTACCCTTCAGGAGAAGATTCCCGACCTCTTCGACCAGAATGTCAAGATCTGTCCCCATCTTCTGTTCCCGCAACTGGTCCTGCTTCTGGTCGCACACCTGATCGCAAGGCTGGTCGCACAATTGATCACAGACATGCTCGCCGGTCTTTTTCTGGGCCTGAGTCCTTGTTCTGGTCTGTCCCGCCTCCGCAACGGAAGTGATCACAATAGCAGTAATCACAAAAATCATTAAAATAGTTCGAATCTTCATTGTTACTCCTTTCCTTTTCTAATCCTTTTTTAAGATGACTTGTTGATTTTCCTTTTTTGGCCAAAATTTCCAAAATAAGCGTTTCCGCACGCTCTATAATAACTAACGAGCATGATACCGTCTTTCCTGCGAAAAATCGCGATTTTTATGAAGATTCGGTGATTTTTTCGGTCTTTTCCCCGAACTGAAAAAAAAATGGCTTGATGCGGATTTTTTCTGTAACAAATCCGCTGTTCATGAACCTATATATAACTGGCGGTACCCGGAAATACCGCCGATAGAAATACAGAATAAGTAAACACAGATAAATGTGGAGGGTAGGACAATGGCAATGTTGCGTTATGGGATCTTTATCGTCTTGGGGGTTGTTGCCCTGAATATCTTTTTATGTCCGGTTTATGCCGCCGGTGCGGGGGACCTGTGTCTGGATGCAATACTCCTTTCTGAGTCCACCCCTTATTTCGGAGACAGCAGCGGGGCAACGGGCAGCTCGACCAGCAGTTGCTCCTATAATGACACAAAGGATGTCTGGCACAGTTTTACGCCCACACAAAGCGGAAATTACACTATAAGTCTTTGTGGAAGTTCATTTGATACAACCTTATCCGTTTATGATGCGTGCGGTGGGACCGAACTGGCCTGTAACGACGACATGTGCAGCGTCTATTCCGAGGTCGTGGTGAATTTGACTACCGGACTAACTTACTTGATTCGTGTTGCCGGGTATAATGATGCAACCGGACCGTATGTCTTGGAGGCAACAAAGCGGCCCAGCCCCCCGGTAAATGACGAGATCGGCGGTGCGATCGAAGTGTTTGAAAATACTCCCTATGCCGCAGATACGTTGGGGGCCACAGGCGACACCTTCAGCAGTTGTGCGGATGGTTATGATTTTTATGATCTCTGGCACGTATTTGTTCCAACCGTGACGACCGAATACTCGATCAGCCTCTGCAACAGCTCGTTTGATACGACGCTTTCGCTATTTGACGATCAACCGGTGGAGATCGGCTGTAATGACGATGACTGCGGGTCCCAATCCAAACTGAACATGGTCTTAACCGCTGGAGAGAGCTATTATATACGGATCGCAGGCTATGACGGTGATACCGGCGACTATATGCTGAATGTTACCCGCTATCTGCAAACACCGCTCAACGATGAATGCAGCAATTCGATAGAAGTATTCCTGGATGCTCCCTGGTACGGGACTACCGTTGAAGCAACAGGAATAAGCTCAAGTAGTTGTTCGGTGAATGACTATCTGGATGTGTGGCATCATTTCACCCCCTCGCAAAGCGGGTACCACACGGTCAGCCTTTGCGGCAGCAGTTTCAATACTACCCTGGCCGTATATGACAGTTGCAGCGGCAGCGAGTTGGCTTGTAATGATGATTTATGCGACCTGCAATCCGAAGTTATTGTCGATTTTACCGCTGGGCTGACTTACAAGATCCGCATCGCCGGAAAGAACTCAAAGACAGGCGACTATGTCATACGTGTCTCCGAACGCTTTAGTCAGCCGCCCAATGATGAGTGCAGCAGCGCTATCGAAGTCTTTGAAGACATTGTCTATGATGGAAATAGTATTGGGGCGTTGGGAGATACAGGCAGCAGTTGCGGTTACTATTTTGATTTTTACGATGTCTGGCACAGCTTTACGCCTACTCAATCCAAAGACTATTTGCTTAGTCTCTGCGGCAGTGATTTCGATACAACTCTATCTGTCTACGACGCCTGCATGGGTTTGGAGCTTGCCTGCAATGACGACAGTTGCGAAAAGCAGTCTGAATTAGTGATTTCACTGACCGCAGGACAAAACTATCTGATCCGTGTCGCCGGCTATGACGGCGCTATGGGCGATTATTCGTTAGTCATTACGGAAAGCACGCCTCCTCCGGCCAACGATAATTGTCAGGATGCGATCGCGTTGGATCTGAATGTTCCGTATATGGGATCGACCATAAATGCCTCCGGCAGTTCCGTCAGCACATGCAGCGATGAAGACACTCTGGATGTTTGGTTTAGTTTTGCCCCTCCGGAGAGCGGCAACTATGAGATCGATCTGTGCGAAAGCCAATTCGACACGACGCTGGCGGTTTATGACGCCTGCGGCGGAACGGAACTTGCCTGTAATGATGATTTCTGCCTGGTACAATCCCGGATAAGCATCTATCTTGAGGCAGGCTCAACTTACCTGATTCGCGTCGCCGGTTATCGAGGCGCCATGGGAACTTATACCATTGTTGTCGGCACCGACTGTTTGTTTGTCCCGGAACCTGCTGCCCCTTCTCCCGACGACCTTTCTTTTGACGTTGAACCGGATACAACGCTGGCCTGGAACAGCGGAGCCGTTGTTTTGCAAAATATGAGCCAAAGCCAGATCATAATAAAGGGTATCTATGGAACGGATGACCGCCAGGATGAATACCAGATATTGGATACCCAACTCAAGGCAGTAGGAGATTCCACGGCTGCAATGATCTCACTCTACGATCTGACAGACAACGGCAACGGAACTTATTCGATCCCATCTACGACGCTTGCGGAGACTTATCTGGCGGATTATGGCTGGCCGCTCTGCCCGACCGAACCGTTCATAAACCAGCCTTCACCCGCTTTATGTACGGGCTTTCTTGTTGCCCCTGATATGATCGCCACAACAGGTCATTGCATCGGTGATTCCAGCATTTGTTCTGACATGGCGTTCGTGTTTGGCTTTACCATGATCAATTCGTCGACTCCGGTAGTGACGTTTGATGCTTCGGACGTCTATTTTTGCAGTGAAATAGTTGCCAGATTACAGACAGCGGATTCAGACTGGGCGCTGATTCGTCTGGACAGAGACGTCTTAAACCATGCCCCGCTGATGACACGTCGCAGCGGGAAAATAGCCGACAGCCAGGACTTAGCTGTGATCGGACACACGCTCGGACTTCCACGCAAGTACGCAGATAACGCATGGGTACAGGAGAATCTTTCGCCGGGAAGTTTCCAGGCGAATCTGGACACTTTCATTGGCAATTCGGGTTCTCCCGTGATCAATATGGATACCTATGAGGTGGAAGGAGTACTGTTTGCCGGTAATCCGGATTTTGTTGCGGATGGCGATTGTGACCGCTCCGCTCAGTGCCCTGACACGGGCTGTCCGGATTGGGAAAGAGCAACGCGAATCACGGAATTCAGCGATTTGATTCCTGTCTTCGATGTATACCTGGGCACAGACCCGAATAACATGCAGCTCATTTGCAGCGACAGTCCCAGGACATGGTATCAGCCGGAACCGCTGGAATACGGGACTGATTACTTCTGGCAGGTCGTCGCAAAATCGAATTGCACACAGATGACAAGCCCCGTATGGGTCTTTTCGACAAGACTTGGAGACGATGACGACGACGGTGACGGGATTATAAATAGTCAGGACAACTGCCCGGATGATTACAATCCCGGCCAGAGTGACAGCGATGGTGATGGAGCCGGCGATGCCTGCGATACCTGTCCTGGTTATGATGATAATGTTGACACCGACGGTGACGGGACAGCGGATGGCTGTGATATCTGTACAGGCCACGATGACAATGTGGATACCGATAGTGACGGCGT
>DAOVVQ010000096.1 GCA_030637065.1 Planctomycetota bacterium | reverse complement strand
GATTGAGCATGATATCGCCCCAATGCCATCCGGGCCGCTGGGGGCTTATAGGCATGAAACCGTTGCCGACAGCTAATTGCTTTTCGAATTGTTCACCGCCCGCCTGAAAGACCAGATTGTGCATTCCGTTTTCCGTAACCCTTATCTTCCAGTATACCTGCCGCTTGCTCGGAACGCGTACTGGGCCGGCGGTTACTTCGGCGACATTGCCGTTTAAACTTACTTCGGGCATTTCCCCGTCGGTTTGGCTGTTTAGCTGGACGGTAATTACCGTCTCATCGCCCGGCGTAAGCGGGCTGAACTGATACCACAGGGCCATCTGGGCGAGCAGCAGGGATACCGGCACGATCATCACCAGCATCGGGCGGATAGCGTGGAACAGCAGGAGAAAAGCCCCGCCAAACATCCGTCTCTGCGCCTGTAGCGTAACGGAAATGCTGTCCTTGAAGAGTTTCAGTGCGAGCATGTTGGCCTTTATGTTGTCCCGGACTTTTCCAATGGCTTTCTGGTTGGACGTGTACTTGAAGATCACCAGCATGATCACTCCGGTTACACCTGAAATGATCGTGTTGGACAGCCATCCCGGCAGAAAGGCTACCGGCGCCAGCAGCAATTGTGCGACGGCGTTTATGGGCACGTTTATCCATGTTATCAGTTGAGCGAGGAAACCCATTAGTCGATATATCCCAGGCCGCGAAGCTGGTCGGCGACTTTTTCGTCGTTGTCGTCAGTTTCGTTTTTGGCCAGTTCCTGTTCAATTATGTGGGTGACAAATTCCTCCGGGCTGCTGTAACCGGCAGCTTCGGCGGCATCCTTGATCCGGGCCATCAGGTTCGAATCGATCTTGATCTTAGCCATATTCAATGCTCCGTATTTACACAGTTAGTTTTCAGGTTGTTGAAAATATATCCCTGCCGGTCATTGACGGTGGGACTTTTAATCCGAATTTGGTCAGTACGGACGGCGCGATATCGGCCAGCGTTGGCGCAGCGGTCTTGATGGGTTTGTTGCTGAATATTACGCCGGGCACCTCCGCAGCATCTGCGCAGTGGTCTGCGCTCCATGCCGACTTGTTGTCGGATAGCGCCGTTTCGGACATATTGCCGAGGCACGTGTCCCATGATGCGCGATAGCCGCGGTAATAGCCGACGATCAGGTCCGGCGCCAAGGCGGTGGCTGGGCCCGAATAGATATTGTCGCTGCGGTGTACCTTTCGAATGACGGGGGTGCCGCCCTCATCGCGAACGGCCTCGAGTTTTTCTATGAGTTCGGCGATGAGATGTTCCTGCTGCGGGCCGGGGCTGACGATGCCGTCGCGTTCGCGTCCTTTAAGATTGAGATACAGGCCGTTAATGCCCAGGCCGTATGCCCTTGTTTGCGACCAGTCGACGTCGCCGCCCAGCAGGGCCTTGCAATCGGCCGGTCCGAGGTAGCCGTTGTTCCTGAGCCAGGTGTTGAGATTGAACTGTCTTTTGAAATTGGCAAATCCGTGGTCGCTCATCACGATGACGGTTGCGCTGTCGCCGTATCGCTTGATGACATCGCCGACAACGTCGTCCATTTTCCGATAAACGCCCTTAAAGTGCTCGAAATATTTTTTTGCCATATCGTTCGAGCGGACGGGGTGTTTGTCTTCGGAGTCCCACCAGAACATGTGTGCCTGCAGGTCGGTACTCGAGAAGTAGAAGAACAAGAGCCCATCGTCAAAGTCGTTGATCGCGTATTCGAGCAGGTTGAGTCTTTCCTGCAGGACAAGGTCGGCCTGGGCAGCGAATTCGTCCTCTGTAAAGACCTTATTAGACAGCGCCTTGTGGTCTTCCTGGAATCCGGCGGTGTAGAAGAGGCCCAGCTTGTCCGATACCTGTTCGATGAACCTGGGCGGCTGAGTGATCACCATCGCCGGCTCGGAAGGGTCGATATTGACGGGCGTTATATATAATCTGAAGTTGGGTCCGACCTCCTGGAGAAAGAACCGGCAAATTCCGCTTATGTTCTTATTGGGCAAAAGTGCTGGCATTGACAGTTCGAAGTCGATCTTTACCCAGCGGCTCCACTGTCCCTCCTCGAGGACGATCCTCTGGTCCTGAATTTCGATCACAGCCGCCCTTGCCTCGGTGTCGCGATGGACGAGGAACTCGACCTCGGTTGGCTTGCTTTTTTTCAGGAAACTGTCGGCTGGTCCGATGAGTTTCAGGGGCGGTTTCGAGGTCTCGTTTTCAAAGAAGACCATCGATCGTTTGCCGCCGCCTTCGTTTTTGGTGCGGGCGGGGCCGTCTTCGGCGAAGTGCTGATAGGTCCCGTATGTCCCGAGCATGTCGGGTGTGCCCATTCCCGAGAGGCAGCGGTGGTTGCCGTGCTTCGACGGGCTGGGCGGGTAGTTCGCCGGAAGATCGTAAAATGTCGACGAGATCGCAGCCTCGTCGAGATAGTCCCAGAAGGGCGTTCCTTTTCTCCGCAGAATGGTTTCGGGCGACTTGTGGCTAAAGGGCCAGAAGTTCAGTTGCACGCGGTGGTCGCCGACCTCCCAGTAGCCGGAGCCGCCGACCGTCTCAGCCGCCGAATAAAAGGGTGCATACTGTTTTTTCGGGTTGCGGTGGATAAAGTCAAATATCCCGTGAGAACCCGGCCCGGCTCCGTTGATAAATGTTGCCCATGCCACCGGGCTTTGCGGCGGGGTGCTTGTGCCGAGGCGGCTGTAGCCACCCTTGCCGCGGAGTTTGTCGAGGTTGGGCAGTTGGCCGGCCTGCATCATCCTTTCCGTCAGGCGCGGGTCCATGCCGTCTATGCCGATGATGACCACCTTGGGGTGTTTGGCGCCGGCGGTCTGTCCGGCATAGAGTTTTTGCGAGCCCAATGCCGAGCCTAATGCTACCGTTGCCGCTGTGGTAATCGCAGACTGCTTGAGAAACTCTCTCCTGTCCAACGATTTTTTATTGCTGTCAGTCACTCTTATCTCCATACATCATGCCCCATCGGGCAGTTGTTCTTTTGCTTTGTGATCATTTGCGATGCCATTATGGTCGGCGACGGTCAGCGGCTTTCCGTCCATATTTCCCGGTACGTCGACGCCGAACATTTCGAGCACGGTGGGGCCGATATCCATTAGTCGCGGACGCTCGGTTTCGACCGGACGGTTGCAGAACAGCACGCCCGGCACGAGTGTATGATCGATGCAATGGTCGCCGCTCCAGGCCCGTGTGTTGTCATGAAAGATGCCTTTGGTTACCTGGCCGATGGCTGTCTCCCACGATGCCCGATAGCCGCGATTGTATCCGACGAGCAGGTCGGGGGCTTCGCCTTTATATGGCCCGCGGTAAATTTTCAACGCGTTATAAACCTGCTTGATCGCGTTTTGATCCCTCTCCGGGTCGACAAGTTCCGTCAGTTTCGCTGCGATCTCTTCCCGCAGATCGTCCGCTTCCTTGCCGGGCTTTACGATCCCTTTGCTTTCTCTGCCCTTGATGTTGAGGAATATGCCCGAGAGACCCGTAGCAAACGCCCGTGTCTGCGACCAGTCGATGGCGGTTAAGTATTTTTCGTCGCGCCGGTCTTCGATGACCTTCAGATATCCATTCTCCTCGAGCCAGCGGTTGAGGTCCACTCCGTAACGGAAGGTGTTAAAGCCGTGGTCGGAAATGACCATGAAGACCGTGTCGGCGTCGCTGCATTTCGCCATCGTCTTGCCGACGAGGACGTCCATTCTTTCATAGAGTTTTTCTATCGTGTCTCGATATCCCGAGTCGACCTGGGCGTTATCGGCTGGGTGGCCCTTGTCGATGTATCGCCAGAATGTGTGCTGGATACGGTCCATGCCGTCAAAGACACAAACGCACAGCCCGTGCCGAGTCTTGTCGAGTGCGTCGAAGAACATTTCTTCTCGCTCCCGGTCATTTTCAAGACACTGCTCTAAGAAGCTCTTGTCGTCGAGGATTTTTTCGTTCAGCGCCCAACTGTCCTCGGCAAGACCAAGCGTCGCGAACGGACCCTGCTGTTTGGCGAAGTAAGTCGAATATATCGAGGGGTGGCTGATGGGCATTGCCGGTTTTTCCGGGTCGATGTTGATCGGCGTTACGTACAGCTTTAGTTCCGGCTCGGTATCGAGCAGCAGGAACCGGCATATCCCGTGGATCTTTACGCCGGGGGCCGCTTTGAAGGGGACCTTGAGCCATTCGGTGTATTCGCCTTTTTGCAGACGCCAGGTTGCTCCGTTGACCTTGAGGTCGGCGCTGTTTTCGTCGCGGATGGTTATTGCAAACGGGCACTTCAGGACGGTCAGTTCCTTTGTGAGCGGGTTCTCGCATCCGACAAGTTCGCTCTTGAGCGTGTTGCCGTTTTTGGTGATGTAGAAATTTTCGCCGCCGGTATGCTCGATGTCGGCCTTTGCCGCGGTGGTATAAAACGAGAACGTGCCCTGTGTCCCGCGAATATCCGGTACGCACATTGCCGAGAGCTGCACGCCGTAGAATTTTTCCGGCGGAAACGTAATCGGCACGCGGATGACATTACTGAAGATCCCATGCTCGCCGAGCGTTTTCCAGAAGGGCTTTCCCTTTCGCAGAAGGCGGATGTCTGGCTTGCCTAACGGGATTCGATACTTGCCAAGGTTGAGTGTTCGTCTGGGCCCCTTGATGTCGACGGAGCTGAGTTTCGGCATGTAGCTGTGCTTATCGCGTGTGAGAAAATCGAAGATGTTATGTTTACCCGGATTAACGCCCGTCTGGAAAGACGACCACGCTACCGGTGAGATCGACGGTATGGTAGTTCTCAGCGGCTTAAAACATCCCGTGTCCCGCAGTTTGGCGAGATTTGGGAGTCTGCCTTCATCGAGGAATTGTTGTGTCAGCTTCGGGTCCATTCCGTCGAGGCCTAATACTACGAATCTTTTTGTTCGGCTTCGGGCAAAGGCCCGGCGGCCCTTCAGGGCCCGGAAGGCATAGCGTATCGGCCAGGTGAACAGGGCCAGCATCGCGCTGAGGATGGTCGTGAACATTACCAGGAAGGAGCCTGCAACGGCAAAACCGGCGCCTGGGCCGATGTAGGCCTGTGCCTGTCCGGGAAAAAGGATCAGCAGCACGCCTGCAATGACGAAAAGACTGAGGATTCGCCGGCTTGGCCTGGCGTACCTTATGCCCCCGGCAGTTGCGCAAGCCGCAGATGGTATATCAGTAGCCACTGACGAAGTTTTCATATTGATAGATAAGCCCCGAAACCAGACATTTCAGCCCTTGTAAGCTGCGGTGTTTATGCCAATACCGCAGACGATATTATACAAAAAACATATCGTCGAGATAAAGCCTTAAGTCCAGTATACCTCAAAATTCAGGCTGCCATGTAGGCCCGCCTCGCCCAAAAGCCCACCCCAGGCAAGGGTATGCCTATACACAACGTCCGCAAAAGTCGTCTGGCAGGCGTCTAAGGCCCGCCTCCACCTCATTTACGGCTCGAATTGTAATATGTGCAAACTATCTTCCCGTTGGATTCGAGCATTTACAGCCTGCCGCAAATCAGGTAATATGTCGTTTGGTGGGCCGCTAAAATCAGGTAATGTGCCTTATTTCAGGAGAATAGTGATGTCGTGCGAACCGACTAAGAAACCCGTTTTTCAGGCCAATCTGGAGGTTAACGGTGGTGAAGTCGAGCTTAACAACTTTGTTGAGGAGTTTATCAGCCAAAGCGTGACGGGTATGGTAAATTCGCTGCGTGGTGTTGGCGAAATAGAGACTCTCAGCCTGAAGATATCGAGCAAGGAGCAGGCTGGCTGAGGCTGACCGGCTGAGGTTGACTGGTTGAGCAGGCTGGGGAGATGCAAGTGGCTGGTTTGGATGCTACGGCTATTATTATGGCAGGGGGGCAAAGCCGCCGGATGGGCCGGGATAAGGGCCTGCTGGCTGTCAGCGGTGAGCCGATGATAAAGCGTGTTTTTGGCCAGTTGAGGCCGCATTTCAGGCAGATATTGGTAAGCGCCGCCGATGAGGGGAAATATGCCTTTCTGGGCGTTCGGGTCGTTGTTGACGCTGAGAAGGGGCGCGGGCCGCTGATGGGTATTGCTTCGAGCCTGCGGGTTTCGGAAAATGACCTGAACTTCGTAGTTGCCTGCGATATACCCGAAATCGACATCGATCTGGTGGGTGAACTGCTCGGTCAGGCGGGCGATTACGATGCCGTGATCCCGACAAGCGGCCCAAAAAGGCCCGAGCCGCTCTTCGCTGTATATTCCAAGGCGAGCCTCCCAGCCATCGAAAAGGCCCTTTCCGAGGGCAAAAACCGCGTTCTTGATGGCGTGGCAGGGTGCAGGGTGAAATATGTCGAACTGGCTGAGGGGCGGGTGATCCGCAATATCAATACCATCGACGACTACAACGATTTTATCGACGGCCCGAAGCGATGATCGTTCGCGGCGCAGGCCTTGTTTCATCCACTGAACGCAATTACGTGAACGATTCCGTCGTATGTTTTGAGGTAACCCATGTCTCCGATCCGGACAAAGGCGTCACAGGATCGCATCTCTGTCAGGGTCCAGAGTTCTCTGCCAGTTTGCCCGTCCAGCGCTACTAAGTGGCCCTGGTCGTTTGAGTCCAAAAAGTAAACGCGTCCGTTGGCATAAGTTACCGGGCTGCAGCCTCGCGACGGAAAACTCCAGAGCAGATCACCGCTTGTTCTGTCGACTGCCTGTACGTCCTGGCTGCGTAGATAGAGCGTGTTTCCGGCGATGCAGAGACGCGAGGTGTGTGGGATGGTCCTGGTCCAGAGCACATTTCTGTTTGCCAGTTCCATGCAGAGCAATTTGCTCTTGCCGCTGCGGAGCCTGAATGCGACGCAAATCTGGCCGTCGGCAACAGCCAACAATGGGCTGACCCAGCGGGAGACATTGCTGCTGTACTGTGATCGCCAGGATTGTCTGCCCGACTCAATATCGAAGCAGCAAAGCTCGTCCGTATCAGCGACGTAGAGGCTGCCATCGACAACCACCGCCTCTGACAGCCGGCCTTTGTCAGACATCGAGTAAGTCCAGAGCACTTCGCCGTTAGAGGTGTCCAAGACATGGATCGTCGTGTTAACGACCCAGCAGATGCGGTTGCCGGGCAATATTGTTGGCGTGCATGGGCTTTGCATCAGATCCGGCCCCTGCTCTGTGTGTCGCCAGAGAGTCTTGCCGTCAGCGGTATTGATAGCGACCAGGTCGAGCCTGCCTTGCTCGCTGGGGGCCAGGCAATAAAGTTGCGTGTCATCGGCTGTGATGAAACCGTGGCTTTCGGTTTCTGAGGCCCATTTTTGGGTGCCGGTTCCGTAGTCAAAAGCGGCCACATTTGCTTTGGAGCCATTATCAAACAGCAGATAGATGTTTTCTCCGCGGATTACGATGTCGTCTGCCATTGATGCCGGTGACGATCTGGCACCTGTTGATATGGACCGCAAATTCATATTCGGCTGAGCCGCAGAAAATGATCTTGCCGGATTCGGCTGAATTGCTGAAGATGATTTTGCCGGGTCATTACTGTGAGGAAACCAGATTTGCCAGGCTGCCAGGCCGATCAGCAGGCAGGCGGCTATCGAAGCGGCAAGAGTTCTCATCGGGCTAACTATCGAACGTCGGGCGATCGTGCCGACCTCTCTCTCGACGGAGGCGAGAATGTTGCGTTCCAGGTCGGTCGGGCGTAAGTTCGCCTTAGATGATCGTCTTATCTTGCCAATTATCAGTCGATATTCAGCCTCGGCTTTGCGGCAATCCGGACAATTGGCCAGGTGAGACTTGAGCCTGCGTTGTTGTGACTGGCTCAACTCGCCCAACACATAAAATTCGATTTGTTCTTTGGCTTCTATGCAATCCATGTCTATCTACTATATCCTCGGCGTCTACTGTGTTTTCGGTATCTACTATGTCCTTGGGGCTGATTTAATTACGCTTGGGTTGCTTGTGCGGGGACACGTTTGTCGGGAGGCCCTGGGATTTTTTTTCAGGGCTGTGAACGTCTAATAATAATTTTAGTTAATTCGAGCCGATGACCGGTGTATTCATCATGGGCTTTATTTGAAAGGATTCATGATGAATATGGTTTTTCCCGTGGATTGATCGGCTCTTATTGACTATAATTCATATAATATTTCCTTGACAGAGCTGCAATTGCGGCATTTCTCCCTCAGGCGCCTTAAAGCCCGCTGAGCCCGTTTTTTGGCTGCTTCGGTAGAAATGCCAATAGTGGCGGCAATGTCGCGAAACGGCATGTCGTGGACTATTCGCAGCTTTAATACGGCTTGCTCGCTGGCGGGAAGGGTGCATAACAGTTCCCGGACGTCGAATCGCAAGCTGCGATCCGAAGTAACCAGGGTTGGGGTGGACCAGTCGGCGATCTTTTCAACCGCTTTGATATGCCGTTTGCGTTGCCGCAGCATGTCTATGCACACATTTCGAAGGATCGAGTAGAACCAGCATGAAAACGGTTTTGGCGGCTCATATTGCTGCCGGTTGCGAACGACGCGAAGAAATGCCTCCTGGACCGCATCTTCGGCGAGAATATTGTCTGACAGTATCTGCCGGGCCACGCCTAAAGCAGGGCCGGTATGGAAAGAGACGATCTGCTGGAAGGCTTCGGTGTCGAGATGACGCTGAAACCGGGCCATGAGCACTTCATGAGATGCAGCGGGGGCATCGTTCAATGTCTTGCAACCTTTCAATCTTGTAAAACTGTATCAAACCGGAAACACGCGATTATAGCAAATACGCTCCGCTTATGCAAGATGCCTTGAGGGGGGCAAGATGGGCGGCAAATGCGTTTTTGTTGTGATCATGGTTGTTTTTGTATATGATAACAAATGCAATTACAATCGAGACCTCTGTCGCCGGGGTTGCTGGCATGTCGGCCATGAAATATCTATAGATGGCTCCGGTTTTAATAAAAAAGTGATTTAAGGTTCGCTTAAGGTTCGCTTGATATAATGAAACATGAAATATCGGAAAAGCTTTAGGACAGCCTCGATAAGCCCTGAATTTTGCAAAATAACTTGATTTTTCGTTAGAAATCAGGCTTGATAGAGTAGCTAAGGCATTTGATATTGGAAATCAGTTGAAAAGGGGTTCAAGGCCCGTGCCATTAAATATCTGACCAGAAAGGGGGCAGTTTTATGGTGTTTTTAGAAAGTTTTTATACGTTTCTGCTCATAGCGCACTTGCTCGGTACTTTTGTGCTCATGGGAAGTCTGGTGCATAATCTGTTTGTTGTTCTCGATTATGTTAAAGGGAAGTTTGGAAGGAAAAAACGGGAAATTTACTATTTGAAATACGCGCTCTGGTCCTATGTAGTTGTTTATGTCTTCGGAGCCGTCATCTATCCGGCTTTCGGCGTTTACATCCGCCGGCCTTTTTTCGATAACGCAATGCCATGGGCGACCGGGCTCTTCGAGGTGAAGGAGCACTGGGCCGCTGTCGGGTTGGCGCTTATGTTCGTTTACTATTATCTCAGAAAAAGTTTCGACCCCCAGGACGAGAAACACAAGCTGGCGTTGTATGTCCCGTTATGCCTGATAGTAAATGTGATCACATGGTATGTCGTAATAGCGGGATGCTATCTTTCCCTATTGAAAGGAACCTGGCAATGAAAAAGTCGGATATCAGTTATGTAAGTTGTTCGGTGTATGCCGCAATGGTTAGCATCTTTTATTGCTGCAATATGTGGTTTCATCTCAAACTGCCCAGGTACTATCCCCTGGAACATACATGGAAGATGATCAAAGAGCCCGGCAAACCGTCGCAGGGCTGGTACGGAATGCAGACATTTGCGTTTATTGCCGCGGGTATTGTGACTTTTATTGTTTACAGGGTGCTCAGGCGGTCGGTAGATGAGATACAGCTGAAACCTGCAACTGTGAAGCTTATCGCCCTGGCTGTCTCTGTTATCGTTTCTGCCTGCCTTGTATATATCATGTATTATGAATATCATCGCTGGAAGATTATTTAAGGCCGGAATAAAGACCAATATACTTCTTTCGCTATAAAGGATACTTAGAAATGGAAAAGACATTTGTGTTTCAGAAATTAGGGACTATTTTGATCTTAAGTGCGGTTGTTTTCATGGGCAGTGTTTCGAATGTTTATGCATACAGGCCCTTTGACTCAACTGATGCCGCAGTGATTGAAAAAGGTGAGACAGAGATCGAGATTGGTTTATATAACTTTACTGACGATGGAGGATTGGATGAAATTAGAATCCCCAGTATTGTTTACAATTACGGCTTAACAGATACATGGGAGTTTGTTGCTGAATTTGACGTGCAGATATATAAGGAGGGGCCTGATGACGATAGCGAGCTAAAAGACCCTGCTGTTTTCTTTAAAAATGTATTCAAGGAAGGTTTCCTGCAGGATAAAGATGGAGCAAGCATGGCCTGGGAATTTGGTGTTCTTCTGCCTTCAACCGTCAAAGGAGAACACACAACCGGCCTTGAAGTACTTGGAATATATTCGGGGCAATTGTCAGATTTTGTTTACCATATTAATTTCGGCGGAGAGTTGGATAGAGAAGATTTCGCTCTTAATGGCATCTGGGGCACTATTCTTGAATATCCTCTTAACGAGACATTTAGACTGGTTGGCGAAGTTAACGGATCATTTATAGATCATGGCTTACCCAAGAATTCCGGGTTGGTAGGCTTCATATGGGATGTAGGAGGAGTCAGCGTTGACCTTGGAGTCCGAAGAGGTTTTTCGAGAGTCGCTGCAGATTGGGAATTAACAACAGGTATAACAATTTCTTTTTAGCAGGTCATTGCATCTAAAACCGTATTGATTTTTAATCTGGTGAGCCTTTTTTCTAATACGTATCAGTCGTTGGTCGTTAGTTTTTCAGGTGTTGTTTTAGTGCTTTGCGCCAGTTCTGGTAGGCTTGTTCGTATTGGTTTTTTGTTGCGGGGTCGGGTTCTATTGTTTTTGTGATTTTCAGGCCGGCGAATGCTTCTTTTGTGTTTTTGTAGATTCCCGCCCCTATTCCCGCTCCTCTTGCCGCTCCCTGCGAGCCGTCTGTGTTGTATAGTTCTACTACCGCTCCGGTTACCGTTGCGAATGCGTTTGCGAACAGCGGGCTCAGGAACATGTTGGCTGCCCCTGCGCGGACGGTTTGGACCTGGACGTCCATTTCGCGCATGATGTCGAGTCCGTAGTTCAGTGCGAAGACTATGCCCTCCTGTGCAGCCCTGAGCAGGTGGGCCTTGCTGTGCATGTTGAAGTTCATGCCGCTGATGTGTGCTCCGATGTCGGTGTTTTCGAGCGTCCTTTCGGCCCCGTTGCCATAGGGCAAAATGGTAAGTCCGTCTGATCCGACGGGCGCGGTTGCGGCGAGATCGTTCATCTGCGGATAGTCCCAGCCGCTATCGGCGACGTTGTGCTTTAGCCAGCTATTGAGGATGCCGGTGCCGTTGATGCAGAGCAGGACACCGTAGCGAGGGTCAGCTTTGGTGTCGTTTACGTGGATGAAGGTGTTGACGCGGGATTTGGGGTCGTAGTTGGGTTTTTCGCCGATGCCGTAGACTACGCCGGAGGTTCCGGCTGTGGCGGCTATCTCGCCGGGATTGAGGACGTTCAGCGAAAGGGCGTTATTGGGCTGGTCGCCGGCACGGTAGGAGATCTTGGTGCCGGGCCTAAGGCCCAGTTCCTCGGCGGCGGACCGGCTAAGCTGGCCCTGGACGGAAAACGTCGGCACGGTTCGGGCGATCAGGTCGGGTGAGATCCCCAGATCGGCCATTACGATATCAGCGGGGGCAGCATTCTTAAAGTCCCAAAGAATCCCCTCCGACAGGCCGGAGTCGGTAGTAACGATCTCGCCGGTCATTTTCATGGCGAGATAGTCGCCGGGCAGCATTATCTTGTCGATCCTGGCATAGATATCCGGCTCATTTTCCTTGACCCACTTGAGTTTG
>DAOVVQ010000101.1 GCA_030637065.1 Planctomycetota bacterium | reverse complement strand
GTTGCAACCCAGATGGGCAACCAGGGCCATTCCACCGAGGGCATCCGGCTTATTTGCGAGTGGATCGCCGACGATGCCATCGGTCAGGTCCGTAAAGTCTACGCATGGACGGACAGGCCCGGCGGAAGATGGGCCCAGGGCGTACACCGCCCCGTCGAGACCCCGAAGGTTCCAAAGAACCTGGACTGGGATCTTTGGCTCGGACCGGCTCCGTATCGGCCCTTTAACGAGGCGTATCATCCGTTCAAGTGGCGCGGCTGGTGGGATTTCGGGACCGGCTCGTTGGGTGATATGGCCTGCCACATCATGGACCCGGTCTTCTGGGCCCTTAAATTAGGCAGCCCCGATCAGATAATCGCCAGCTATGCCAAGACCAGCAAGATAGATTCGATCGTCGAGACCGCCCCCGTTGGTTCGATAGTTCACTATCGCTTCCCAGCCCGCGGCAATCTGCCCGAGGTAAAGATGGAATGGTATGACGGCGGCCTGATGCCTCCGCGTCCGGTGGACCTCGAGCCGACCAGACGCATGGGCGACAGCAACGGCGGCGTTATCTTCGAGGGCGACAAGGGCAAGATCATGTGCGGCTGTTATGCCAAAAGCCCGCGACTGATACCGGAAACCAGTATGCAGGCGTATAACCAGCCCGAGCAGTCGATTGAGAGAGTAGAAGGCAGCCACGAGCAGGACTGGATCGATGCCTGCAAGGGCGGCGATCCGGCATCTTCCAACTTCGATATCTCCGGCCCGCTGGCTGAATCGGTTGTCCTCGGCAATCTTGCCATTCGCAACCCGAACAGGGTGCTCGATTGGGACGGCGATAATATGCGGGTGACCAATTACGAAAAGGCAAACGAACTGGTCCGCCACAAGTACCGAAAGGGATGGACGCTGTAGAACTTAAATCAAAAATCGTAATACTTTAGCCGAGTGCTGGATGCGCTTTGTCATTCCCGCGCTCGCCGCGGCGGAGCGAGTCGCAGCCGGGAAGGCGGGAATCCGGCATAAAACAGCATCCGCCAGCCTGTCTCGCCGTAGCCTTGGCGAAGGTGGAAGGCGGAGTCCTGAAGTGTTATGCGGAAACGGACCGATTTGCCGGTCAGTTTGAGATGATTACAAAATTTTGTGAGGATGAGAGATGCGGAAAATAATGTTGGTTTCAGTGGTCTTGTTGGCGGTGGTACTGATCATGGTAAGCGATAACTCTGCGCAAGCGGCAAGAAAGGAAAGACCCGCACCCCGCGGTATGGCCGATATGGCTTATCCGGGTTGGCGGCTTGGCACCCAGGCGTACAGTTTCAAGCTGTTTACGTTTTTCGAGGCGGTAGACAAAACCGCGTCCCTGGGCCTGCATTGGATCGAGCCGTACACCAAGCAGACTATCAGTAAAGATATCGACGTTCCTTTTGCCGAGATGAACGATGCGCAAATAAGAAAGGTCAAGGCCAAGCTCAGGGAAGCCAAGGTTCGGATATCGACCTACGGCGTAGTCAGGCTAAGCACCGATGAAGCCGAGTGCCGCAAGGTATTTGACTTCGCAAAGAAACTCGGCGTCCAGACCATCGTTTCGGAACCGCCGGCTGAGGCCTTCAAGCTGCTCGACCGGCTCTGCGAAGAATACGATATGAGTTTGGCTGTACATAACCATCCGAAAAAGCCGACTACAAAATACTGGGGCCCCGAATCGGTCCTGAAGGTTTGCAAGGGCCGCAGCGAACGGATCGGCGCCTGTGCCGACGTCGGACACTGGGTCCGCTCGGGTCTCGACCCGGTCGAATGCCTCAAAAAGCTCGAAGGCCGCATCATCAGCCTGCACTTTAAGGAAATCGACGACGGCCACGACGTGATATGGGGCCAGGGCCAGTCCAGAGCAAAGGCGCTGCTGACCGAGCTTGACCGACAGAAATTCAAGGGCGTCTTTTCGATCGAATACGAGCACAACTGGGAAAATTCCGTCCCGGAGATTCGCGAAAGTGTTAAATATTTTAACCAGGTTGCCGGTGAATTAGCCGCTGGGAAGGCGTCAAATGCAAGAGGCGCCAGGGGCAAAAGAGAAACCGCAAGCCAACCGGAAAAAAAGAAAGGTAAGAAGAGCAAATGACTCAACGGCAAGAACAAAACAAGACCAAAGAGAAACTGAACAGACGTTCCTTCATGCACTCGACCGCGGCTATCGGTACCGGGTTGTTCCTGGCAACCGGGGCATGCTCGAAGAATGAACCTGCTGCGGCAAAGGCCGCTTCCGCCGCCGCGTCAGCGCCAACTACGACAGGCGAGGACGTTAACGTTGCGATCTTAGGCGCCGGCACACAGGGCCAGGTCCTGATGAACGCCGTTATGAAACTCGGCAAAGAGTCCGGTATCAAATTCCGCGCTGTGTGCGATATCTGGGAGAAGCAGAACCTGCGAAGGGTCTCGCGAACGCTGGATGCATACAAGATATACGGCCACAAGGGCACCGCCTACACCGATTACAGGGAGATGCTCGACAAGGAAGCCGACGGCCTCGACGCGGTGATAATCGCCACGCCGGATTTCTGGCACTCGGAGCATACGGTCGCCTGCCTGGAGGCCGGTTTGCACGTCTACTGTGAGAAGGAAATGTCCAACACGCTCGAAGGCGCCAGCAAAATGGTCAATGCCGCAAAGAAAACCGGAAAGCTCCTCCAGATCGGTCATCAGCGGCGAAGCAATCCCCGATACATCCATTGCTACGAAAAATTCATCAAAGAAGCCTCGCTCCTGGGCCGCATCACAACGATCAACGGCCAGTGGAACCGCAGCAAGTCGGCATGTGACGATAACGTTGCGCCGCCCGGAACCGAGCTCGACATCGCCACGCTGAACAAGTACGGCTTTGACTCGATGGAGCAGTTCCTCAACTGGCGTTGGTATAAGGGCAAAGGCGGCGGCCCCATCGTCGACCTCGGCTCCCACCAGATCGATATCTACAGTTGGTTCCTTGATGCCGTGCCCATTTCCGTCATGGCAAGCGGCGGCGTCGACTACTGGACCGACCATGAGTGGTACGATAACGTCATGGCGATCTACGAATTCCAGACAAAAAGCGGCCTCGTCCGCGCCTTCTACCAGACTCTCACGACCAGCGGCAACGGCGGATACTTCGAGATGTTCATGGGCGACGAAGGTGCCCTCAAGATGTCCGAGGGCGTCTCCAAGGGTACGGTCTATCGCGAGCCAGCGGTCCATGAGGGTGACTGGGACGAATGGGTCCAGAAGGGCTATGTCGTCAAAAAGGAAGGCCTCGAGCAAACCACGACTTCGGTGGATGCCCGGACCTCGCCTCCTCCGCCGTCCTACAGTATCCCGGTCCCGATGGATGTTCCGTTCCATCAGCCGCATCTGGTCAATTTCTTCGAGGCGGTTCGCGGCAATGCCGAGCTTAATTGTCCTGCCGAAATCGGCTACGAAACGGCTGTTATGGTCCTGAAAGTCAACGAAGCCGTCGCAGCGGGCCGAAAACTCGACTTCAAACCGGAAGATTTTCACGTATAATTCCCGGTTTCGCCGATAAATACCGACATGAGCAGCAAAAAAGCCACCATAAGGGCAGAGGAACCGGTCTATTCTGGACCGGCCTGCTCCAGGTTAGTCTGCTTACAGCTCAATATCGGATGAGTCTGTGTGGTTTTTCCGTGTAATTAGCTCGCGGGTCGGCTAATATATTGCCCGTGAGAGTCACTGTTCGGAAAAGTGAAAATGGATTTTTAGATTGATTAAGGAGAAACGATCATGAGCAATGGATTACCGGAGTATGTAAAGCTGGCCACACCCAATGCCGCCGAGAACCGGGCACCCTGGTACAAGAACACGGCGCCTACTTATGCGGGCATCTTTCTGTGGTTCGTGTTCTGGAGCCAGACTGCCAGCGGCGGTTCCGGAGCAGCCGGCGGCGTTCTCAGCCAGGGCATCGGCATGGCACTGCTGAGCCTGGTTGTCGCGGCGCTATTGTGCCACTACCTGTTCTATCTGGTGCCGGGCCTGCTGGGGATGCAGACGGGACTGCCATTGTACATCGTCGGCACGTCGACGTACGGCACACAGGGCGGATTTCTTATGCCGGGCTTTTTGATGGGTGTGCTTCAGTTCGGCTGGCTCGGCGTTAACGCGTATTTTTCATCGCTCGCCTTAGCTCCATTGTTCGGCGGCGGTGCAGTAGCCCAGCAGACTATCGCGGTACTCTGGGCGATAGGGGCGGCCTTGATCGGGCTTAAGGGCATTCAGTATGTTGCCAAGGTTGCAACATACCTTCCGCTGATCCCTCTTGCGATCCTGCTGGTAATGCTCGCCAAGACGGCCGGCGGGCTTGGCAGTTTCGATGCAGGCGAACTCGCCGCCGCTGTCCCGGTTGCCGATGGCGAAACGGCCCCCGCCGCATTGAGCGTGTTCGGTGTATTTGCCCTTAGCATTACTTACATAGTAGGCTTCTTTGCGACCGCCGGTGCCGCAGGCGTCGATTTCGGCGTTAACAGCAAGGACGCGAAAGACGTCCAGATGGGTGGTTTCGTCGGTATCGCCGGGGCGATCATCGTTGCCGGTGGAGCCTCGATCCTTATCGCAGCCGGTGCATTCGGCAATAGCGGTACATACGACCTCAATACCGCAGGCGGCGGATTTATGTCAGCGGTGATGGGTTCCGAAGGCGCGGGCAAGTGGATGGGCCTCCTGCTCGCCGTAGCCGCCCTGCCGCCGGCGTGCTTCTCATCGTTTATCGCGGCGAACTGCTTTAAGACGACGCTGCCGAAGACCAGTCCGTTTATCACGGTTGGAGCCGGCACCGCGGTGAGTATTCTCTTAGCTGTGACAGGCTGGGCCGGCGATGTCATTGGCGTGTTTACCGTGATCGGCGCCTCATTCGGTCCGATCTGCGGTGCGATGATGGTCGATTATCTTTTGTCAGGCAAAAAATGGCCGGGACCGCGTGCGGGCTTTAATCTGGCTGGGTGGATCTCGTGGGCCGTTGGTTTCCTTGTAGGCATAGCCCCGCTGATGGGCTGGGCCAATGTCCCAGCCGCCCCCTTAGCGGCATTCATCGTCGGTGCGGTGTTGTACTTCATTCTTGCCAAGGCAGGCATGGAATCAAAGCTGCTTTCGATGGACGCGGCAGCCGAACCGCCCGCAGCCCAGCCGCAGGCCGATGAAACACCCGCTGAGAATCAGGGCGATTAGCAGCAGGCTGTATTAACAGTTTTATGATGGAACATAAAGTGTCGCAGGGGCCTGAAAACCGGGTTCCTGCGACATTTCAACATTTAGGGGTCTCGAGGGGAGAGGAAATGGGGAATATTTTTGCCGGCGGGACCGTTTAATTACAGGGATAAACGAAGAAAATGAAAAAAGTTAAATTTGCAGTGATCGGGCTTGGCTACATTGGCAATATCCACCTGGAGATCATCTCTAAGCTGGAAAATGCCGAGGTGGCCGCGGTCTGTGACAGAAGACCGGACCATGCCCAGGAGACAGCGGCGAAATACGGCTGCGAATTCTTTACCGATTATCGCAAGCTCCTTGAGGCAAACGTCTGTGATGCTGTCCTGATCGCCACGCCGCATTACCAACATACCCAGGTCGGCATAGACGCCCTGGATGCCGGTTTCCACGTGCTGGTCGAAAAACCCATCTCCGTCCACAAGGCCGATGCTCTGCGCCTCATCGCCGCCGGCAAAGGCAAAAAGCAGATATTCGCCGCAATGCTAAATCAGCGGACCGATCCGCGTTACATAAAGATCAAGCAACTCATAGACGGCGGCGACCTGGGCGAACTCGTCAGGGTCAACTGGATCATTACCGACTGGTTCCGCACCGATGCCTATTACGGCTCCGGAACCTGGCGGGCGACATGGGCCGGCGAGGGCGGCGGCGTGCTCTTAAACCAGAGCGTACACCAGCTTGACCTGTTAGCGTGGCTGTGCGGAATGCCGTCAAAAGTCCGCGGGTTCTGCGGGCTGGGAAAGCGGCACAATATCGAGGTCGAAGACGAGGTGACAGCCTTTCTGGACTATCCCAACGGGGCGACGGGCGTCTTTATAACCACCACCGGCGAGGCGCCGGGGACCAATCGACTCGAAATATGCGGCGACAACGGCAAGGTCGTTGCCGAAGGCGACAGGATGACTTTTTATCGCAACGAGGTCGGTGCCGAGGAATTTAAGACGACATGCAAGGAGGGCATGGCCGCACCAGCGGTCGAGGCGATCGAGATGACCTTTGAGACGGCGGACCCGGGGCACGCGGCAATAATCGAAAATTTTGTCGATGCAGTCTTAAACGGCGCCGAACTGATCGGCCCCGCCCATGAGGGAATAGATTCCGTCGAACTTGCAAATGCGATTCTATATTCGTCACTGGTTGGCAAAATGATCGACCTGCCGCTCGATGCTCAGAGCTATGAAGATAAACTCAAACAGTTGATCGCCGACTCCGCCGCCCAGCGGGCGTAGCGCGATAGCCGGATATTGCCTGGAGAACCGATGAAAAACGAAAAGAGCAAAGACAAAAGCGGTTTTAATCGAAGAGATCTGCTCAAAGGCTCGCTCGCAGCCGGCGCCGGGGCATTTGCGATTCCCGCCATCGTGCCTTCCTGGGTGCTTGGCGACTCAGCCCCCAGCAACCGGATCGCCATCGGCGTTATCGGCACCGGCGGAAAAGGGATGGGCAACCTCAAGGCCTTTATGAACTTTCCCGATGTCAGGATAGTCGCCGCCTGTGATGTCGACGCAGCCCATCTCCATGAGGCCCGCGAGCAGGCCGAACTTACCGCTGGGTCATGTTACAACGATTTCCGCGAGCTTCTCGCCCGAGACGATATCGACGCCGTTGCTGTCAATACGCCCGACCACTGGCATGTGCCGATCTCGATCGACGCGATAAAGGCCGGCAAAGATGTATTCTGCGAAAAGCCGCTTACGCTGACCATTGGCGGCGGCAGAATGCTCGCGGATGCAAGCAAGCGATACGGTGCGGTCTTCCAGACGGGCTCCCAGCAGCGGTCCGACGTCGAGTTTCGTTTCGGATGCGAGCTGGTTCGCAACGGACGCATAGGCCGGCTCCAGACTATCGAGGTGGGTATCCCCGGCAACAACCGCAAGAATCCGCTCGATTGGCAGGCTCAGCCGGTGCCGGAGGGTTTCGACTACGACATGTGGCTCGGCCCCGCGCAGAATGCGCCGTATACGCCAGAGCGATGCCACTACACGTTCCGATTCCTGCTGGACTATTCCGGCGGACAGGTCACCAACTGGGGGGCGCATTATCTGGATATCGCCCAGTGGGGCGCCAATGCCGACGATTCCGGCCCGGTCGAGATCGATGGCAAAGGCGAGTTCCCGACAAACGGCCTGTTCACTACCGCAACCAAAGTCGACGTGACATACACATACGCCAACGGTGTCAAGCTGTTCCTTCGGACCGACAAAGGATACGTTCGTTTTAACGGCACCAAAGGCTCGGTTTTTATCAAGCGAGGCCTCATCGAGACCACCCCCAAGTCGCTGGTAACAACGGTCATCGGCCCCGATGAGATACACCTCTATCGCAGCGCCGACCACAAGCGGAATTTCTTAGACTGCATCAAGAGCCGCAGCGAGACCGTAGTACCAGCCGAGATCGGACATCGCTCCGCAAGCCTCTGCCACCTGGCAAATATCGCGATGCTCACCGGCAGACCGCTCAAATGGGACCCACAAAAAGAGAGATTCACGAATGACGATGCCGCCAATCGGATGCTCAACCGCAGCATGCGTCCGCCATGGCGACTATAATATACCCGTCCGCCCCCCGACAGGAGGGCAGAGCGGTAATGGACCAGCGGGACAAAAATAGGGTAATGCTTGACAAGATTTTCAGGTATCAATAAAATAGAGGATTGTTGTTAAAGTCAAAAATAAAGGTTAAATACTAAAAACAATATCGATTAAACGAAAGGTGAGAGACGATCATGAACGCATTTGTACAGAAAAGATTCAGAAGCTATCTGGTACTGCTGTCAATAACATTGCTGGTTAGCTCCTGCGGTAAGAAACCGGCGGATACTGAAAATGACAAGGACGACGCTGGCACCACCAGTTCGGCGCCTGCACCTGCCGCCAAAACCGAACTTAAGGCACCTGACAAGGTCGCTGACAAGGCGCCTGAGCCGGCTGAGAAGGCTGCACCTAAAGCTGCTGCCGGGATGATCCCGCTTCCGACCGAACTGCCCAAACCCGTCTTTAAGGGTACTCCTACAAATATCGAAGGCGTCGATAATCTTCGCCCGCCGCTGGGCAAGCCCCGCCCGATCTTTTATGTCCCCGAAGGAACGACCAATCTTGCCCTGAATAAGGAAGTCGCCAGCACCGACGACCTGCCGATCATGGGCGAGATCGATATGATCACCGACGGCGACAAGATGGCTACCGACGGAAGCTATGTCGAGCTTGGCCCATTTGTTCAGCATATAACCGTCGACCTTGGCTCGGTAAACGAAATCTATGCGGTCCTGTTCTGGCATTCGCATAAGGATCAGCGTGTCTATTTTGACGTGATCGTGCAGGTCTCCGACGATCCCGATTTCATCAACTCGACGACCATCTTTAACAATGACGCGGACAACTCCGCCGGTCAGGGCGTCGGAACCGACCAGCATTATGTCGATACATCCGAGGGCGAACTCGTCGATGCCAAGGGCGTCCACGGCCGATACGTCCGACTCTACAGCAATGGTAATCATCTTGACGACCTGAATCACTACACCGAGGTGGAGATCTTCGGCATACCCGTGAAATGAAATTGCCGCAAAAATGTTGGCTGATAATAATGGCGGCGGTCCTTGTGGCCGCTGCCCTGCGTCTGCCGCGTCTGGCGGACAGGCCCATGCACACCGATGAAGCGGTCCACGCCGTGAAGTTTGGCCGCCTTCTCGAAGAGGGCCTCTACGAATACGACCCGCACGAATATCACGGCCCCACGCTGAACTTCTTTACACTGGTCGCAGCGCGACTTACGGGCAAGGCCGACTTCGCCAGGATCAGCGAGGTCACCATGCGGATCGTCCCAGCCGTTTTCGGTATCGCCCTGGTGGCCATGTCGCTCTTGCTGATAGACGGCCTGGGCAAATATACCGTCGCGGCCATCGCAGTGCTCACCGCCATCTCGCCGGCGTTCGTCTTCTACAGCCGGTATTACATCCAGGAAATGCTGCTGGTCTTCTTTACGTTCGGCGTCATCGGCTGTGGGTGGCGGTATGTCCAGACCAAAAAACTGCTCTGGGCGGTGCTGACCGGGCTCTGCGCAGGGCTCATGCACGCCACCAAAGAGACCTGCATAATAGCATTCGGGTCGATGCTGCTGGCGATCGTCTTTACAATGCTTGTCCGCAGGTCTGAAACCGGGCCGATCGAGACCATAAAGAAAAACATAAACCCCTGGCACGCCGCCGCCGCACTTACAGCAGCGATCGCAATATCGGCACTGTTCTTCTCGTCGTTTTTCACGGACCCCAAGGGCATCCTGGACTCGGTGATGTGCTACGGCAACTATTTTAGCCGCGCCGGCACTAACCGCGTACACATCCACCCATGGTATTATTATCTCGACCTGCTGACACACATCGAGTTCTTCGAAAAGCTGACCTGGAACGAGGATCTCATAGTGGTCCTGGCGGCAGTCGGCTTTATCGCCGCCATCCTGAGAAGACCAAAGGGGCTGTTCAATTCGTCGCTGCTGACCTTCATTGCATTCTACACATTCCTGATGACCGCGATCTACTCGGCAATACCCTACAAAACGCCGTGGTGCATGTTGGGCTTTCTCCACGGAATGATCCTCTTAGCCGGTGTCGGAGTCGTCGTGCTGGCAAAGACGGTCGTCGCCCGATGGGAAAAGCTCATCCTGTGGTCAGTGCTGATCGTCTTCGGAGCCCTCAGCCTGGCCGGCCAATCGCTGGCGGGCAGTTTCTTTTATTACGCAAAACCATCCAACCCTTACGTCTATGCCCACACCGGCAATGACATCTTTAACATCGTAGATCGCATCGAACAGATCGCCGACGTGCATCCGCAGGCTCACGATATTTACATCGAGGTCATCTGTCCGGAAGAGGACTACTGGCCGCTGCCGTGGTATCTGCGTTCGTTTAGCCACATCGGCTACCGAAGCAAAGTCGACCCAACCGCCCCAGCCGCCCCGGTCATCATCGCCCTTGCCGATGTCCAGCCAGAGCTGCTCAGCAGGCTCTACGAACTGCCTCCGCCGGGCGAAAAACATCTGTACATGCCGCTCTTCGATTCGTATACCGAGCTGCGTCCGCAGGTCGAACTGCGAGGCTATATCATTAAGGATGTGGCGGACCTGCTCGATAGGCAAACCGACCCGCCGCTGCCCGAATCGCTAATCGGGGCCCAGCCATGACCACACCGCCGCAAAAGGACGTTTTGGCAAAAGCCAGCCAGCCCGTTGCGATGGATAAGGCCCACCGCTTCTGCCACGATGCGATGGGAACGACCTTCGAGGTTTTCATCGACCATCCAGACGCGGGCCACGCTCGCCAGGGAGCCCGAGTCGCCTTCGACGAACTCGACCGCCTCGAAGCCCAGCTTAGCCGCTTCGTAGCCAACAGCGATATCTCGCGAATAAACAACCTCTCAGCCGGACAATCGACAAACGTCGACAAGGAGACCTTTCAGTGCCTGGAACTTGCCGCGAAACTTTATCGCGATACACACGGCGCGTTTGACATAACCATAGGCCCGCTGATGAAATGCTGGCTCAATAAGGACAAAACGCTTCGCAGCCCTTCGGATGACGAGCTAAATCTCGCCCGCGCCAGCATTGGCACGGACCTCCTAAAGCTCGACGAGGCATGGCACACCGTTACGGTCGTAAAAGACGACGTCCAGATCGACCTCGGCGGCATTGGCAAGGGCTTTGCCGTCGACCGGATGGCCGGGGTACTCGGAAAGTGGAATATAGACCGCGCCATGATCCACGGCGGAACAAGTTCGGTACTGGCCCTGGCCCCCCCCGTCCCCCCAGCGGAACCGTCCCCCCCAGCGGCCCCAGCGGAACCAACCGGCGAAAGCGGCTGGCCCGTAACGCTAAGCGACCCATCGGACCAAAAACGCACCTTGGCCCGACTCAATTTACAGGATCACGCCCTAAGCACCTCCGGGCTGGTAAGAGGAGCCCACATAATCGACCCGCGCTCGGCCAGACCGGTCTCAGGAAAGCTAATCGCATGGGCCTCCGCGCCGGATGCAACAACCGCCGACGCACTGTCAACCGCATTTATAGTAATGACGCCCGATGAAACCGAACAATACTGCCAAGACCACCCCAGGACATCCGCCCTGATAATACTCGACAACAAAAACGCCAAAACAACAAAAAAAAGAATCCACCGCCACGGCCCATGGAGAAACGCCAGGTTTCTTCACTAACCGCTCGACGGTGTGCTTCAGTCCGTAGCAATACCGAATACTGGCTACTAAATCTGGGTGGCAGCGTGTTTGGCGAAGCCAAACCGATGGTGGCAACCCTGTGCATACGACCATCGGTTTGCTGCGCAAATCCCGATGCACATCGGGACCACCCTTATACCAATTCCACTAAAAAAATGCGCGTCAGTCCGTAGGATGGGTAACTTGTTACC